>DATKKY010000044.1:0-2204 GCA_035542695.1 bacterium
GCTGGGTCTGATCCTGATGTACATGGCGACCCGGATGAACGAGAGCTCCTTCAGGTCCCTCGCGAAGCCGCTCTTGCTCGGCTCGATAGCTCTCTTGGTGATTGTGTTGCTGCCGACTCCGTTGAGGCTCTGCGTGAGGGGCTCGGCCAGATGGCTCCGGCTGGGTTACTTCTCCTTCCAACCGTCGGACGTTGCCAGAATCGGGCTGATCCTCTATCTGTCGGACTTCTGCGCCCGACGTGGCCGCGAGATGAGGAGCTTCCGATATGGCTTCATCCCGCCGTTTCTGATCATCGGCCTCGTGGCAACCCTGATCGCGCGGGAGCCAAATATGAGTACTGCCGGAATGATGGTCGTCATCGGTTCGGCGGTGCTCTACATAGGTGGCGCAAGGCTGCTCCACGTGGTTGGTGGGCTCGGTTTTTCCTTGGCCTCGCTCGCTGCAGTGGTTCGCGTCACTGGCTACAATGCTCAGCGGATCAGCGCCTACTTGAGCGGGCCGACTGAGAGCGCCGCCTCTTACCACATGAGGCAAGCCCTGATCGCCGTCGGCACAGGCGGGTTCTTGGGGCGGGGCATAGGAATGAGCAACCAGAAGTACCTCTTCCTGCCTGATGCACACACCGACTTCGTCTTTGCGATAGCAGCCGAGGAATTGGGCTTCATCGGGCTTCTGGCGATCATGGCTCTCTTCTTCATATTCGTCTGGCGAGGCCTGAAGGTCGCTCGCAACGCCCCCACGGTGTTCTCCTCCGTGATGGCTTCGGGGATTACGGTGGCGATAGCTTCCTACTTCTGCGTGAGCGCTTGCGTTTGCACCGGAATCGTGCCGACTGCGGGGCTGCCCTTGCCGTTCCTGAGCTACGGCGGCTCCTCGTCCCTGATCTTGCTCGCTTCGTGCGGCATGCTGCTCGGGATTTCTAAGCGCAAGCCCACTTATCTTGATTTCCAGCCCTCGAGGTGGAGGAACCTGGTCAGATGAAGATCTTGATTGCTGGCGGTGGCACCGGTGGACATGTGTATCCAGCGGTGGCAGTGGTAGAGCGTCTCCGGGCCGCGACCGATCAGTTGGAAGTCACATTTGTGGGCACCAGCCGGGGTCTCGAGTCGGGCATTGTGTCGGCTCTCGGCTACAGGATGCGGCGCATCGTGGCACGGCCACTGCCCAAGGGAAAGGGTTTCCAATTCGTGCTGGCGGGGCTCTGCGCCGCTGTGGGCATGCTGCAGTCCGTGCTGATCTTGCTCGCTGATCGTCCCAATGTGGTGGTGGGCACTGGAGGCTATGCCAGTGGTCCGATGGTGATCGCTGCCTCACTCGTGGGCGTACCGACTCTGCTGATTGAACCCAACGTGATTCCTGGCAGAACCACCATGATGCTTGCCCGTTTTGCCGACCGGGTCGCCCTGGGCTTCCAGGAATCAGTGCGCTATTTCCGCAAGGGCACCAACCTCAGGGTGACCGGAGTTCCGGTGCGCCCAGGGCTGGCGGCGCCCACCCGCGACGAGGGTTTGAAGAAATTCGGACTCGACCCCGCTCGAAAGACGGTGCTGGTCTTCGGTGGGAGCAGGGGGGCGCACAGCATCAACCAGGCATTTGTTGAAGCCGCGCGAGTTCTTCAGGGCCGTGCCGATCTCCAGTTCCTGGTTCAGACTGGCGAGGCGGACTACGCCGCGGTCACCAGGGCGATAGGCGAACTCGATCTGGTCTGCAGAGCCTACCCCTACCTGAATGACATAGGCTACGCCTACCGGGCCAGCGACTTGGTGGTAGCCAGAGCTGGTGCCTCGACAGTGACCGAGGTAGCCGCCTTTGCTCTGCCGTCGATTCTGATCCCCTATCCGCACGCAACCCTTAGTCATCAAGACGAGAACGCCAGGCTGATGGAGGCCCGAGGAGCATCTCTTGTCATAAAGGACAAAGACTTGACCGGCAGGGTGCTGGCTGAAGCGATCATGTCAATTATCTATGACGACGCCAGGAGGCAAGTGATGTCGCGGCATTCCGGAGACGTCGGCAAGCGAGATGCGTCTGCCGACATCGCCGGTCACGTTGTTGAGCTTGCCAAGGGGAAGGGCCGGCTGGCCAAGCTGGCCACGGTGCTGGGTGACATATGTTCGGCAAGATAAAGCACATACATCTGGTCGGAATCGGGGGCACGGGCATGAGCGGCATCGCAGAGCTCCTGCTCAACCTGGGTTACAAG
>DATKKY010000045.1:0-7063 GCA_035542695.1 bacterium
AAGATCTCGACATCAATGACCATAAATGCGCCGGCCTCTATCCTGCTGGCGTTCTATATATGCGTGGGCGAGAAGCAGGGAGTTGACTCCCGGCTGCTGAGGGGCACCATCCAGAATGACATCCTGAAAGAGTACATCGCCCAGAAGTCCTGGATCTTCCCACCGGAACCATCGATGCGCATCATCACCGACATCATGGCCTTCGCAGCTGATCACGTCCCCAAGTGGAACACGATTTCGATAAGCGGCTATCACATCCGGGAGGCCGGCTCGACCGCGGCTCAGGAGCTGGCCTTCACGCTGGCCGACGGTTTCGCCTACGTGGAAGCCGGCGTCAAAGCCGGGCTGGATGTGGACCGGTTTGCGCCTAGGCTATCCTATTTCTTCAATTCCCATCTGGATTTCTTCGAGGAGATTGCCAAGTACCGGGCTGCCCGGCGGATCTGGGCCCGGACGATGAAAACCAAGTACGGGGCCAAGCGGAAGGAGTCGCTGCTCTTGAGGTTCCATACCCAGACAGCAGGCTGCACACTGACCGCGCAGCAGCCGGAGAACAACATCGTGCGGACAGCGTATGAGGCTATGGCAGCCGCGCTGGGCGGCACTCAGTCGCTTCACACCAATTCGATGGACGAGACCCTTGCGCTGCCGACCGAGAAGGCGGTTCAGATCGCACTCAGGACTCAGCAGATCCTGGCCTACGAGACCGGTGTTGCCAACACTATTGATCCGCTGGCGGGTTCCTACTATGTCGAGGCCCTGACCGATGCCCTGGAGCAGGAAGCCGAAGCCTACTTCAAGAAGATCGAGAGCCTTGGGGGTGTGGTGAAAGCTCTCGAGATGGGCTTCTTCCAGAAGGAGATATCGGATGCCGCCTACCGCTATCAGAAGGAGATTGAGAAGAAGACCAAGATAGTGGTAGGCGTCAATGAATACGTGATCGATGACGAGAACGTCGAAATAGATCTCTTGAAAGTTGACCCCGCGGTCGAGGAAGCGCAGGGGACAGCCCTCAGGCGCCTGCGCGCCGAGCGGGATAACCTGGCGGTCAAGTCGGCGCTCGACGAGCTCCGCCGCGCAGCCAAGGGCAAGACCAACCTGATGCCGCGGATCATCAACTGCGCCCGGGCATACGCAACGCTCGGGGAGATGATCCAGGTGTTGAGAGAGGAATTCGGGGAGTACAAGGAACCTATCATTTACTGAAGCCGTGGAGGAGTCTATGGCACGGAAGATCAGAGTACTGGTGGCAAAGCCCGGCCTTGACGGCCACGACCGGGGCGCCAAAGTTGTGGCAAGCGCCTTGAGGGATGCCGGCATGGAAGTGATCTACACGGGCCTTCACCAGACGCCGGAGATGATCGTCGAGGCGGCGATCCAGGAGGATGTTGACGTGGTGGGTCTCAGCCTGCTCTCCGGGGCCCACATGACCCTCTTCCCCAAGGTGGTCAACCTGCTCAAGGAGCGAGGGGCGGGCGACAAGCTCGTCGTCGCCGGGGGCATCATTCCCGAGGACGAGTGCCAGGAGCTCAAGCGAGCGGGCATTGCCGAGATCTTCGGCCCTGGTACGCCGACCTCGCGCATCGTGGACTACATCCGGCAGGAGGTGGCTTCCAGAACCACCTGAGCCGGCAGATCGAAGCTGATCGCCAGAACAGCATGAATCCCTGAGGAGGGAAGGTTATGCAGCTTAGCCAGGAACACAAGATGATCCAGGAGATGGTGAGGAAGTTCGCGGTCACCGAGGTTGCGCCCCTCGCCAAGCAGCTCGATGAGACGGGCGAGTTCCCCTGGGAGACGGTGAAGAAAATGCGGGCCTTGAAGCTCCTGGGCATGCCTTTCCCGGAGGAGTGGGGAGGAGGCGGCACCGACACGCTGAGCTACTCGATCGGAGTGGAGGAGATGTCTCGAGTGTGCGCTTCCACCGGCATAACCATGGCCGCGCATACGTCGCTCGGGTGTTATCCCATATTCGATTCGGGGAACGAAGAGCAGAAGCGCAAGTATCTCATTGATCTGGCCAGCGGCGACAAACTCGGGGCTTTTGGCCTGACTGAACCCGGCGCGGGGTCGGATGCTGGCGGCACCGAGACCACGGCAGTCCGGAAGGGTGATCGCTACGTCGTCAACGGCACCAAATGCTTCATCACCAATGCGAGCGTCTGCGAGACCTGCTGTTTTACCGCGATGACCGACAAGAAGGCAGGTATCAAGGGGATTACGGCCTTCATTGTCGAAAAGGGCACTCCGGGCTTTCGGCCTGGAAAGAAAGAGAACAAGATGGGTGTCAGGGGTTCGGATACGGGCGAGCTGATTTTCGAGGACTGTGAGATTCCGGCCGAAGACCGGCTGGGTGAGGAAGGCCGAGGTTTCAGGGTCTTCATGCGCACGCTCGACGGCGGCCGGGTCTCGATTGGCGCCATGGCCCTGGGCATCGCCCAGGCAGCCCTTGACGCCAGTGTCAAGTACGCCAAGGAGCGTAAGCAGTTTGGGCGGCCTATTGGGCAGTTTGGAGCTATCCAGGACATGATCGCCGAAATGGCGACCGAGGTCGAAGCCGCCCGGCTGCTGGTTTACGATGCGTCAATGCTCAAGGACCGAGGCGAGCGCTTTACCAAGGAAGCCGCCATGGCCAAGCTCTATGCCTCGAGCGTCGCCATGAGGGCCACGCGCGCGGCCATCCAGATCCACGGCGGCTATGGCTACATCAAGGATTATGAAGTCGAGCGGTACTATCGCGATGCCAAGATCACCGAAATCGGCGAAGGCACTTCCGAGATTCAGAAGCTGGTTATCGGGCGGGCGATCCTGGGAGACTAGGGGGCAACATGACCGGCAGGGAACGAATTAAGGCCGCGTTCAAGGGGCTCAAGCCCGACGTGGTGCCATGCTACCCAATTGTGAGCGCGCTGGCGGGCAAACTGATCGGCGTCAAGGCGAGTGAATACTACACTAACCTGCTCAGGCTTGCTGATGCCCAGATAGCTCTCTATGGGGAGCTCAAGCAGGACGTGGTGGTACTGATGGCCGACCTCTTCCTTGAAGTCGAGGCCATGGGAGCTCGGGTGGAGTTTCCCGATGACGACATGGCGCGCCTGAGGTCCTACCTCTTGGGCGAAGACAAAGGAAAGCTGGCATCGCTCAAGCGGCCCGATCCTGCCACTTCGGGACGGATGCCGGCCTACATTGAGGCTTGCGAGCGCGTGGCTCGAGCGATCAAGGATAGCGCGATCGGCGGCGTGCTGTGCGGCCCCTGGACCCTTGCAGTGAACCTGAGGGGTGCGGAGAACCTAATAATCGATACGGCGACCGATCCCCAGTTCGTGCACGAGCTGATGCGGTTCACGGTCGAGATTTCGAAGGCGATGGGCCTCGCGGTCAATGCCGCTGGTGTGGGCTTGAGCTTCAGCGAAGCCCCGGCGTCTTGCAGTCTGATATCACCTAAGATCTTCAAGGAATTCGTGCTTCCTTACGACCGGGAATTGGCAGCATATCTCAAAGAGCATCGCATCGGGCTCACCCTGCACGTTTGCGGCTTCATCGATCCCATAATGGAAATGATCCTGGACACCGGAGCTGTGGCGGTGAGCATGGACCAGCCTTCCTCGCTGGAGAAGATGCTGGCCGCTGCCAGTGGCCGGGCCGTGACCGTGGGTAATGTCTCAACGGGGGTCTTTGTGCGCGGCAGCGAGCAGGACCTTGAAGATGAGATCAAACGCTGCCTGGCAGTGGGTAAGGGGAATTACGGCTATATCCTTGCAAGCGGTTGCGAGATCTCGCCACGGGGCGATCTCGAGAAGGTGAAGCACTTCTGCCGCCGGGCTCGGGAGCTGGGAAAGCTGGATTGACACGTGATCTAATGGACCGGGTAACTTAGCGAGGTGAGTCAGAAAGGAGTTGGCGAGATGAGTGACCCACGAGATGTCGTGATAGTGAGCGGTGCGAGGACGGCAACAGGCAGGTTCCTGGGAAGCCTCGCGAGTTTCACGGCGCCCGAGCTAGGCGGATTTGCCATCAAGGGCGCGGTGGAGAGGGCGGGAATCAAGCCATCGGACGTTGAGGAAGTGATCATGGGCAACGTCGTGGCTGCAGGCATAGGCCAGAACCCGGCACGCCAGGCGGCCTTGAAAGCTGGTATTCCTGACTCCGTGGGCGCGACCACCATCAATAAGGTTTGTGGCTCGGGCCTTAAGGCCGTGATCTTTGCCTCCCAGGCCATCAAGGCTGGTGACTATCACTGCATCGTGGCTGGCGGCATGGAGAGCATGAGCCAGGCCCCTTATCTCTTGAGACAGGCGCGCACCGGGTACCGGCTCGGCAACGGCGTCTTGATCGATGCTATGGTCTATGACGGTCTCTGGGACGTTTACAACGACTTCCACATGGGCAATACCGGAGAGCTGGTCGCCGAGAAGTACTCTATCTCACGCCGGGAGCAGGATGAATACGCTTACAACAGCCACCGGAAGGCAATTGCCGCGATCAAAGCCGGCAAATTCAGGGCGGAGATTGTCCCGGTGATGGTACCTCAGAAGAAGGGTGATCCGATCAAGTTCGAGGTGGATGAGGGGCCGCGTGAGGACACGACGGTCGAGGCGCTGGCCAGGCTCAAGCCGGCCTTCAGGAAGGACGGCACGGTGACCGCCGGCAATGCCCCCGGAGTCAATGATGGAGGCTCGGCAGTGGTGGTCATGTCGCGCAAGCGTGCCCAGGAGTTGGCTGCCAAGCCCATGGCCAGGGTGACCGGCTACGCCACCGGTGGCCTCGAGCCCAAGTGGGTAATGATGGCGCCCGTCGAGGCGGTCAAGAATCTGCTCAAGGCGACGGGGTTCGCGATCGGCGACTTCGATCTGGTCGAACTCAATGAGGCCTTCTCAGTGCAGGCCATGGCCGGCATCCGGGAGCTCAAGCTCAACCCTGAGATTGTCAACGTGAATGGTGGTGCAGTTGCCCTCGGACACGCGATCGGTTCGTCTGGCACCCGCGTCCTCGTCTCGCTGCTCTATGCGCTCAAGGACCGGGGCAAGAAGCGCGGGCTTGCAGCGCTGTGTCTGGGCGGCGGCAACGCCGTGGCTCTATCAGTCGAGATGGAGTAGTCGCCCCTCCTTCGAGGAGAGGGTCTCAATCGCAATCACCTGAAGAGGAGGCCTGAGATGGAGATTAAGCGGGTGGGAGTTGTAGGGGCAGGGACCATGGGCAATGGCATAGCCCAGGTGTTCGCCCAGAGCGGTTTCGATGTGGTCTTGAGCGACGTCACCGATGCCATCTTGGACCGCGCCGTCGCCCTGATCGGCGGCAGCATGGACCGGATGATCAAGAAGGAGAAGATGACGGCGGCAGAGAAGGACGCTGCCCTTAAGCGCATCACCAAGACCACCAACCTCAAAGCGATGGCGGACTGTGACATTATCATCGAGGCCATCATCGAGGACTTCGCTGCCAAGCAGAAGATGTTCGCCGAACTTGACCGCCTGGCCAAGGCTTGCGCCATTTTGGCGACCAATACCTCGGCAATCTCCATCACCAGAATTGCCGCCTGCACCAAGCGCCCTGCTGAAGTTATCGGCATGCACTTCATGAACCCGGTACCGATGATGGCCCTAGTGGAAATCGTGCGTGGCATCGCGACCTCGGATGAGACCTACAGGTCTACCGAGGACTTGGCCAAGAAGCTGGGCAAGACCCCGGTTGAGGTCAACGACTATCCCGGCTTTGTGTCCAACCGGGTGTTGATGCCCATGATCAACGAAGCCTGCTACACTTTGATGGAAGGCGTTGCCACCAAAGAGGCCATCGACACGGTGATGAAGCTGGGCATGGCGCATCCGATGGGGCCGCTCGCGCTCGCCGACTTGATCGGACTGGACATCTGCCTCTCCATTATGGAAGTCCTGTATGAGGGCTTCAGCGATTCCAAGTACAGGCCATGCCCGCTCCTGAGGAAGATGGTCACTGCCGGGTACTTGGGGCGCAAGACCAAGCGAGGCTTCTATACGTACGAGTAACTCGGCTCCGAGCTTCGTTCTGTGACCGGACAGAGGTGACTCGCGTGCGCGTGATGAAGGCGGCCTAGTCGGCACGCAATCGAAGTCGGAGGTGCAGTATCACGCCATCGACGAGGCGCATCGGACTTGACTGGCTGGACAGGCATCACACGGTTCCAGTTATCGTCTTCTTCTTAGTTCTGCTTGCCACAGGAGCTGCCCTCTTCCGCGACTATGGCATCTCCTGGGACGAGTCCTTCCAGCGCAAATACGGACAGCAGGTTTATGCCTATGTGACCGAGGGCAACCAGCGGATGCTCGAGGGGCCGATGAAGTACTACGGGCCGGCCTTCGAGATGGGGCTCCTGGCTTCCGAGAGAGCTCTGGGCCTCACGGATACGCGCACTATCTACTTCATGCGCCACCTCATCACCTTCCTGACCTTCTCCCTGGCGACCTTCTTTTTTTACAAGCTCTGCCGGTACATGTTTGGGAGCTGGAAGATCGGCCTCTTGGGAGCTTTGCTGCTGGTCGTGAGTCCGCGGATGCTCGCTGAAGCGTTCTACAATCCGAAAGACATGCCCTTCATGTCGCTCTTCGCCATCAGCATGTACACCCTGGTTCGATACGTCGATACAAAGACCATTCGGTGGGCCGTAGCCCATGCGATCCCTTGCGCCGTGCTCGTTGATATTAGGATTGTGGGTCTGTTGCTTCCGGTGTTCACGATTGCGCTTGCGGGGCTCGGCTTGGTGGGAGCGCGGCGGGAGGCCGGCCTTACCAATCGCCTAGCGAGTCTTGCGGTCTTCGTTGCCGTGGCAAGCGGGCTCGTCGTGCTGCTCTGGCCCACGCTGTGGCACCGGCCCATCTATCATCTGGCCCAGGCCTTCAAAGAGATGAGCCACTATCCTATGGGCAATCCGATTCTGTACCGGGGACACTATGTCCGGCCGCAGGAGATACCCTGGCATTACATCGTCGTCTGGATCGCGATATCGACGCCCTGGGTCCATCTCGCGGGCTTCGTCTTAGGCTGCCTGCTCTGCCTGAGGCTCCTCCTGGCGCACTCAATTGGCGGC
>DATKKY010000046.1:0-9721 GCA_035542695.1 bacterium
GAGCTACTTCGAAGCCACGACGGCGCTGGCTTTCGACTTCTTCAGGAGGAAGCGGATTGATATCGCGGTGGTCGAAGTCGGGATGGGTGGCAGGTTGGACTCTACTAACGTGATCAAGCCGCTGGCGACCTGCATAACTACCATCGGCTTTGACCATGAGCAGTATCTAGGCAAGACCCTGGCCAAGATCGCAGGTGAGAAGGCGGGGATCATCAAGCCCCGGACGCCGGTGGTCTGCGGAGTGATGCCGGCTGCCGCCCACCGCACCATAAGCGAGGTGGCTCGCCGGAAGCAGGCGCCCATTTTCGAGACAGGCAAGCATGCGACCGTGAAGCCGCTCGAGATCGGCCGCTCGGGATCGGTCTTCGAGTACCGGGGGCTAGGCCCCAAGCGCGTGCTTCGGACCTCGCTCTTGGGATCGCATCAGATTGCCAATGCCGCGCTGGCTGTGCTCACTGTGGAGGTTCTTTCAAGGGGCGGGCTCAAGATCTCGGACCGGGCGATCGAACTGGGGCTGGCAAGCGCTCGCTGGCCGGGCAGGCTCGAGATCGTAGGCCGGCAGCCTCACATCTTGCTGGATGGAGCCCACAATGTCTCGGGAGTCAGCTCCCTGGCCAGGTCCCTCGGCGAATTGGACATCACGAAGCCCCTCACGGTCTTTGGGGTGCTGCGGGACAAGAACTGCAAGCAGATGCTCGCCGTGCTCTCGCGCAAATCTGGCAGGCTGGTCTTTACCAGCCCGGGCTATCACCGCGCCCTGCCCTTGAGCGAACTGCGCAAGACCGGCAAGGCGCTGGGTCTCAGCGCCAGGGGCTTCTCCACGGTGGCCGGCGCGCTTGAGCATGCCCTCAAGCAGGTTCGGAGAGACGAGACCGTCCTGGTTTGCGGCTCGCTCTATGTGATAGGGGAGGCGATGCAGTTCCTGGGCTACCGGCCCCAGGCCGTACGCCTGTGTTAGCATCTCGCGGCCAATAACGGCTTGACACATCCCCACGGCGAACCTATACTCCAGGCCAGCGGAGGGATCTATGGCAGAAGTAGTGCTTAAGAAGGTCTCGAAGACATTCTCGGGAGGCGTTGTCGCGGTCAAGGACGCCGACCTGGTTGTGGAAGACCGCGAATTCGTGGTGCTGGTCGGGCCCTCAGGCTGCGGCAAATCCACCTTTTTGCGGATGATTGCCGGCTTGGAGGAAGTGACCTCCGGCGAGATTTATATCGATGGCAAGCTGGTCAACGACGTTCCTCCCAAGGATCGCGATATCGCCATGGTTTTTCAGAATTATGCCCTCTATCCTCATATGACGGTCTTTGACAACATGGCTTTCGGACTGAAGCTCAGGAAGTACCCAAAGGCCGAAATCTCTCAGCGGGTGCATGAAGCTGCCTCGATCCTGGAGATCGAGCCGCTGCTTGACCGGAAACCCAAGGCCCTGTCGGGCGGACAGCGCCAGCGTGTGGCCGTGGGCAGGGCAATCGTGCGGAAGCCCAAGGTGTTTCTCTTCGACGAGCCGCTCTCCAACCTCGACGCGAAGCTGAGGGTCCAGATGCGGGCCGAGATTTCCAGGCTGCACGCCAGCCTCAAGGCGACCATCATCTACGTCACCCACGATCAGATTGAAGCCATGACCATGGGCACCAGGATAGTGGTTCTCAAGGATGGGCTTATCCAGCAGGTTGCCGATCCCATGACCCTCTACGACGCGCCCGTGAACAAGTTCGTGGCTGGTTTCATTGGGAGCCCGGCGATGAACTTCATGGAAGGCCGAGTGATTCGGGACGGTGGCCTGGTCTTCGACGAGGGAACCTTCCGAGCCAAGATCCCGGCCCATTTCGAGAAACCTCTGGCTGGCCACGTGGACAAGCCGATCATCCTGGGCATCCGGCCTGAGGCGATATATGAAAGATCCCCTGAGGAATCGGCGGAGTACGCAGCAGTCTTCAAAGCCTCGGTCGAAGTGGTTGAGCCGATGGGCAATGAGACCATTGCCTACGTGACTACGGGGCGTAATCCTGTGGTAGCCCGCCTTACCACCAGGCGAGAGATAAAGCCGAGCTCCGACATCAATCTCTTCATGGACATGCGAAGGATCCACTTCTTCAGCCCCGGCGATGAGCTGACTATCGTCTGAAGCCGTTCCCCCCGGAGAGGATGATTTCTTCGGTCATGATGAACCTGCCGGTGCTTCCGCGATGGTCGACCTGGCTCGCCTGCACATCCAGACTAGTGATCGTGGCCCTGGCTCTCGCCCTGTGGGCAGCCTGTCTGGCCACGACTACCCGAGGGGCGGAAGTCCAGCCTCAGCCTCAGGGCCCCAACCCGGTAGCGACCGAGCCGCAACCTCCAGCTGAGAACCCCATAGCAACCGGGCCGCAACCTCCAGCTGAGAACCCGGTGCCAACCCAGCCCCGGCCTGAGCCAGAGGCTCGAGCTCAACCGGCGCCTCAAGTCTCTGGTGAGGCCGAGGGTTTCGATGTGACAGCTGACCAGCTCCAGGGAAGCCGCGTCGGGGAGGAAGAAGTGGTGGTGCTCCGGGGCAACGTCAAAATCATCCACGGCACCACCACGGCGCTTGCCGATACGGGCTTTTATGAGAAGGCCCAAGAGAAGGTTAGACTGGTGGGCAACGTGCGGGTGATGGAGCAGGGCATCGAGGTCAGAGGGAGCCAGGGCGAGTATTTCCGGACCGAGCGCAAGGTGGTTCTGCCCCAAGGCGTCGAGGTGGTCGAGTCAGGCGGCAAGCTTACGGCCGACACCGGGACTTACGACATTGCTGGCGACAGTGTGACAGTGGCCGGCGACGTCACTTATGCCGAAGGCATGAAGTCCCTGAAATCGGATCACGCGGTCTATCGGCGCGCAGCCAATCTCCTTGATGCCTGGGGCAACGTGGTGCTGACGGATGCCGACTACGGAGCCACGGTCACTGCTGGCCGCGTCACTTACGACCGCGCGGCCAAGTTCGGTCAGGCACGCCAGCAGCCGGTCCTCAGTGTCCTTGCCCGCGAGAACCGGGAAGCGATCACTGTGACTGCGGACTCGATGGACCTCTATGCCGCCGACCGGCGGGCAGTGGCCCTTGGCGATGTCCATATCGTGAGGGGCAAAGCCACCGGGCAGTGCGGACGCGCGGTCTTCTTCGACCTCGAGGATCGGTCGGTGCTCTATGACAGTCCGACGCTGATCGAGGAGGCAAGCTCGCTTTCGGGTGACAGCATCACTATCTATAGCAAGGACGAGAAGATCTCGAAGGTCTTGGTTGCCGGCGGTGCCAAGTGCGCTTACCGGCCGGAGAAAGGCGAGAAGAGCGAGATCACAGGCAGCGACATATCTCTCAGTTTTGCAAACGATGAGCTTGCGGAGATGGCTGTCAGTGGTGGGGCTTACGGAATCTTCACTCCAGCTGCTGGGGACACCAGCTACTCGAGGAACGAGGTCCGCGGCTCATCGATGGTGCTGGGCTTTGACCGAGGCGAGGTCAAGACCGCGACCGTGAACGGAGGTGTCCACGGCCTCTACCGGATGGAGGCCGACAGCACCGTGGCCGCCGAGGGCTCGGCCGAAGATGTGAAGTATCAGTCCGACAGCCTCCGGTATGACGTGCCGGCTTCCCTAATGTACCTGGTGGGCAATGGCATGGTTGACTACCGCACCATGAAGCTCTCCTCGGACAACATCGAATACAACTCCAAGACTTATAACTTGTATGCCACCGTGGAGCCCGTGCTCTGGGAAGGCAGCGACAAGATAACCGGCAGCTCAATGTCCTACAACCTGAAGACCAAGCGCGGAGCAGTGGTGGCCGGCCGGACCCGGTTCGAGAAGGGCTACTACAGCGGCCGCATAATCCGGAAGACCAACGAGAGCACCCTCAACGTTGAGGGCGGAGCATACACCAGCTGCGACTATCTCGATCCTCATTACTCTTTCACCAGTTCCCGGATGAAAGTCACTCTTGACGATAAGGTGATTGCCAGGCCCGTGGTGCTGAGGATCCGTGGCCTGCCGGTGCTGGTATTGCCTTTCTACATGTTCCCGATAAAGCGGGGCAGGGATTCGGGCATTTTGATTCCACGGATTGAGCTGGGCTTCGACCAGACCAAGGGGCGGTTTATTCGAAACGTCGGTTACTACTGGGCACCCAATGACTACTTCGATACTTCGCTCTGGGGAGACTATTACGAACGGTCACGATGGGTGCTGTACACGGAATCCAGGTACAATGTCCGCTATCTCCTGAACGGCTCGCTCGACGGCTCATACTACCGGGACATCGTGACGCATGCCTCGCGGTGGGACTTGAACGGGGCCCACAATCAGACGATCGGGGAAAACGGCAAGATCGTGGTGCGCGCGGACTTCGTCAGCGACAAGACCTACCGACAGACCACAAGTGACGATCTGGAGAAACAGCTGAGACGAGTGCTGGAATCCAGCGCGTCGTATTCCCGCAGTTCCGAGGGCAAGAGCCTTACGGTCGCGGTTGATCGGCAGCAGAACTTGGATACCAATGAGATCTCGTCCAAGCTGCCGACCTTCAATTTCCTCTTGAACCGAAGAACCCTCTTCGCTCCATCTGCCGACAAGACGGGGTGGCACAAAGGGACCTACTATTACGGGGGATCCAGCTTCGCTAATCTGCTGGACCGGGCTGGCGGGGTCAGTACGAGCAGGCAGTCAGCGAATGTCAATGCCAACCTGGATTCTGACATTGCCATCAAGGGCGTGACGGAGAGCATACGTTCAAAGCTGGTGCTGACGGGCGAGCGCAAGAAGGCTGACGAGTGGTGCACTGGCTGCACGGGCGGCATGCACACCAATTCGGCAGCCGACCTCCGGACCGATCTGGTTGCCAAGCTGAATCCGGCCGGCATCGTGAATATCAATCCATCGCTTACGGCGACGGTCACGCTCTACAACCAGGACAAGGCCGGCGGGGCATATCCGATGCGATTTCTCTACTGGGGAGGTGTTGACACCAGGCTCACCATGTATCGCACCTACTTCCCCCGGATTGGCGCCTTGACTGCGCTCCGACATGTGATATCACCGTCGCTGAGTTTCGCCCAAAGGCCTGACTTCTCCAAGTACCGGAACCGCTTCTATACCCTGGGCGGAGTCTCGACGGATGTGTCCAAGTCGAGCATCGTCAATGTATCCCTCTCGAACCGGTTGCAGGCCAAACTCGGGACAGGTTCTGACACTCGGAAGATCGACGACCTCTTTTCTCTGACCACTTCCACCTCCTACGACTTCCTCTACAAGGACAGCGGGAAGACGACGCCGTTTTCAATGATCATGAACAGCATGCGGTTCTACCCATCGTCCCACGCCACTTTCGACCTCACCTTCTCGCACGAGCCCGAGCATCTCTCGCTCAAATCGCTGGATTTCCAGACCAGGTTCTCCTTCACGGGGAAGGACCCGCTGCCGCCGGGGCTGGGCGAGCCGCCAGCGGTCGAGGAGCCCAAGGTGCCGGAAGAAGAGACAACCAAGGAGGACACCAGCTCCCCGACTGCCGGCCCGTGGCGCCTGGACATGGCCTACCGGTACACCAAGGGTTTCGAGGGCGCCAAAGACAACTACTGGGTGGAGGTGACCACCGGCTTCAACCTGACCAGAAATTGGCGGGTCGAGTACGGCGGCAGGTTCGATCTGTCAGGCAAGCAGACCGTGTACCAAGAGTACTCCATTTACCGGGATCTTCACTGCTGGGAGGCACGCTTTGTCCGCAGGTACTCGGCTGGAGACTGGGAGTATTACTTCCGCCTGAATATCAAGGCCCATCCTGAGATTTACACGGAACGGGGCTTGAGAGCCCTTTACCAGTCATATTGATGCCGGGCGCCGCGCTTGAACGAGAATCCTTGGCAATCTGGTGCCGGAATTCGCTATATTCTGGGGGAACCACCTCGCCCACGGGGTGTTTCATAAACCAGAGAGCCAAGCAATAGGGAGAACTGTGCACAAAGCCGTGGTGATGGCAGGCCTGGTCGTGTTGGCAATGGTCGCGGCGCTTGAGGCTGCGGTGGTGACCGAGCAGACGGACGTGGACCTGGGCCTGGTCTATCGTGACCAGCCCCAGAAGATGGTTTTCCCGCTGATCAATGCTTCACCGGACAGTTTGCGCATGCTCTCGGTTCAACCATCGTGCGATTGCACTACTGCTCAAGTGGTGCCCCCGGTGATTCCGCCCCAGGCCAAGGGACAAGTGGTCGTCTTCTTCGATCCCAAGGGCTACGAGGGCAGAGGCAAGGTCAAGGAGAGCGTTAAGCTCCTTACCAGCGACCATATGAACCCTGAGATACTGCTGACCTTTGCCATCGACGTGCGCATAGGGCCCGAGCCTGAGCCGCGCTCGCTGGCTTTTGGCAAGGTGGAACGAGGGGCTAGAGACACGCTCAAGCTGGCGATATGTGCTCCGAAGAGCGATGCTTCGGGAAAGGCAACGCCATTCAAGGTCCTGAGTGCCAAGAGCGACGACGACCGGATAACTGTGACCCAGGCCGGCAACAGCAGCGACGATGCTGACCAGTTCTTGGTGGTCTTGAGCAACAGGTCCGGTGGGGGCGACCTATCGAGTTTCGTGACGGTGACAACTTCGGATTCCCTGAGAGGTGACATCCGTGTCCCGGTCACGGCCAGCCTGGCAGGCGACATCATTGCGGAACCGGGAGTGATAGCTTTCGGCCCAACCCTTCCCGGCAAGTATCTTCAGCAAACGGTCAAGGTATCGTCTCCCAGCAGTGCCAAGTTCAAGATAGTCAGCGTGACCTCCTCTCTGGGCCAGCTGGCTTTCGAAGTCAGCCCGCTTGGAGAAGGCTCTTACAGCATAAAGATAAAGGTCAAAGAAGACGCGCCTGCTGGCAGAGTGATGGGGGCGATCTCCATCAAGACTGACCGCGCCGGCGAGGACCCGATCGAGGTCAAGGTAGCAGGCTACGTGAGGGCGAGCTGAGGAGCAGCCGGTGAAGCACATCATCTTCGGCGCGGCAATGGAGGCTCTGCCAATAGTGCTAGTGGCTTTCGCTGTCGCCTTGGTAGTCAATTTCGTCAGGAAGGACGGGCTGCCGATGGTCGCCGCCGAGGACGCCTTCCGAGTGAAGACCAAGGCCGAATTCATCACCCCCGACGATGCGTGGAAGGTCTTTCAGGGAGGCAGCGCGCTCTTTGTTGATGCCCGTGACCCGGGCCTCTTCGGCCTTGAACACATTGAAGGGGCTCTCAACGTGGCCCCCAGCCAGGCAGGGGTTGACAGCCTTGCCTGGATGGCTCCCGCCGATCCCGACGTGATTGCGTATGCCTCCAAGGCTACGCAACGTCAGGCAGGCGTGCTTGCGGACAAGTTGATGGAGGCGGGCTTCAAGAAGGTTCACGTCTTGCTTGACGGCATCGAAGCCTGGAAAGCCAAGGGCCTTCCGATCGAAGGCAGGGCCGACTGATGAGAGTCCTTAAGCAGATAATCTCCAACCGATACTTCATTCTCGGTTTGAGGCTCCTGCTGGGTGTGGTGTTCATCTACGCTTCGATCGACAAGATCGACAAGCCGGGAGGCTTCGCCCAGGCAATATATAACTACAGGATGATGCCCCACGCGACGATCAATCTGATGGCTATGGTGATGCCCTGGCTTGAACTGATGTGTGGCATCTTGATCATCATCGGCCTGTTGGTGCGGGGAAGCGCACTGCTGATAGGTTTCATGCTGCTGGTCTTCATAGTGGCGATATCGTTTGCCCTGGTTAGGGGGCTGGACATAAGCTGTGGGTGTTTCAAGGTGGAAGGCGGGCACACCCTGGCGTTGGGCTTGCTGGTGAGAGATATCCTCATGTTCATTTCAGCTGCCCTGGTAGTCGCCTTCGGTGGCCCGTCGTTTTCCTTGCGGCGCCACGAGCGCAACCCCTGACCAGGTTGCAGAGTCAGCCTGCGTTGACAGACGCAGCAGGGTTTGTTAGTATCTATCAATCTTACGTGCTCTAGGGAGGCCAAATATGACGTCGAAGACAGCGACTCTGGGTGTACTTGCCCTGGTGGCTCTCGCTCTCATCCTGTGGGGTGGTCTGGGGCAAGCCCAGCAGCCTCAGCCGGGTAAACAGGGCCAGCAGCCCCCTCAAGCTCAGCAAGCTCAGCAGCCTCAGCAAGCTCCGCAGGCTAGGCAGGGCAAGCAGATCATGGTCGTGTTCACGACTGACGACAACGGCGAAGTCAACCCATGTGGTTGACACTCCCAGGACAAGGGTGGCCTGGCCCGGCGGGCCGGGTTCGTTGATTCACTTCGCACAATCTACAACAACGTCCTCGTAGTGGATCTCGGCGATTATTACGGCAACCGCATTCCTACTCCCGAGAAGAAGCGCACGCTGGCTGTGATTGATGCCATGCGGCTGACCGGCACCAGCGTTGCGGCCGTCGGCGAGCGCGAGCTCAACTACGGTCTGGGCTTCCTCGAGGACTCGGTCAAGCGCGGCAATTTCGATCTCATCTGCGCCAACCTGAAAAGCAAGAAAGACAGCAGCCTCGTATTCCCACCCTACGTTGTGAAGAAGATCGACGGGGTCCGGGTCGGATTCTTGGGTCTTTTGGATGACGACCCGAGGAAGGTTGGGGTCTTCGAGCAGCTGGAGGACCTCTTTGTCTCCAGCTACATGGAGGCCGCCCAGAAATACTTGCCGGAGCTCAAGGCTAAGTCGGATATCGTGATCTGCCTGGCGCATATCGGGCTCGGCAGCTCGCGGAGCCTTGCTGAGAAGCTGCCGGGGTTCGACGTGATTCTTGCCGGGCATGGGAGCGACCGCACACCCATGGCTGAGAAGATCGGCGAGACGATCGTGCTGAAGCCCGAAAGCAAGAGCAGCTCGCTGGGAACATTGCTCCTGGGCATCGACGCCAGCAACAAGATCAGCGGCTTCGAGGGTCAGACCCTGACCCTGACCAAGGCTGGTCGAGTCAACCCGGACGTGGACAAGGTCGTGAAGGCCTGCGAGGAACAGGAGAAGATGCGGGATAAACTGCTGGCCAGGCGCAAGATCGAGCTGCCCAACATCCCGCGCCGGCCGGAAGTCGTCGCCGCCGATGGATATCTTGGGTGGGAAACCTGCCGGACCTGCCACGAGACCATTTACGAGAAATGGTCCACCGATCCGCACTCGCAGGCTTTTGCTACGCTTGCCAAGGATGACAAGTGGAACGATCCTGCTTGCCTGCCGTGCCATACTACGGGCTACATGGCGGCTGCCGGGAAAGACTCGGTCGACGTAAAGCCGGAGATGTGGAACGTCCAGTGTGAGGCCTGCCACGGCATGGGCACTCATCACGGCAGCGGCATGGTGAGCCCAGTGCCCGAGAGCGTGTGTCTCAAGTGCCACACATCCAAGTGGAGCCCGAATTGGAATTATCAGCAAGCCCTCAAGAAGATAGACCACGGCAAGGATCTGATGATCACTAGGAGTGTGGCTGCTGCGAAGCCTGAGGGCGACGCCGCCAAGCCAGTGACGAAATGAACCGTACGCGCCTGATTCTGCTCTTCGCCATCGCCTTCCTGGTGCTGGTTGTGGTGGGGATCGCGCTTGGCGACCTGGGCGACATAGGGTTTAACGGGCGCATGCTTTGACTGTCGTGCATAGGGATCGGGTGATCCCTACCGGCGATGGTGAGCAAACGACGCATCTGGCAGATCGCATCAACTATAGCCCATAACGGCTATTTCCCTGCCTACTTCGGGAC
>DATKKY010000047.1:0-5846 GCA_035542695.1 bacterium
AACCGCCCGACCTGAACTGGCATCGAGTGTCCTCACCAGGCGTCCAGCAGCGTTGAACACGGAGATCTGGCCGGCAGCACTAGCCGGAGCCGAGAAGACCACTTTGCCGCCGCTGTGCACAGGATTCTCAAACCTGAGACCGGGACGCATGGCGACCTCGCCGGGGACACCGGCGCCAGTTTCCACCATCGACTTCCTTTGGCTCCAGTAGCCCCACTGCCCGTCGCCGTCTTTGGCTTTGACTTCGTAGTAGTAGGTCCCGATCGGACGTGAGAGGTCGTAGTGCGTCGCCGTTATGGTGTTGCTCAAGATGGTCGAAGATCCAAACGTGTTAACCGGGTAGATGTCGTCAACGTAGAAACCCTCTCCGAGCGTGGCGGCATCAGTCTTGTAGTGGAACCTCAACACCACCGTCGAGCCCGCGTAAGCTCCCAGCGGGAAGACCCCCTTCACCCAGCCACCCGAGCTGCCGGTGATGCCATTGCCAAGGTTGCCACCATAGGGATTGTAGTTGGTGGTGATGTTGCCGGGTATAGAGTGGAAGTGCGCGCCACCGTCCGTGGAGAGCTCGACATATGCATAATCGTAGTTGCTTTCGATGTCATACCAGCACCAGAGGTTGAGCGTGTCGCTGGCCGGCACATCCAACCCGACGCGCATGGTAAGGCGCGCATCACGGTTGTTGGTCTTGCCGCCATAGAAGCTCTGGGAAGCGCTATGATAGCGCGTGGTCTTGAGGGTGAAGCCTTCCCTGAGGAAATTGACATCCCCGCCCTCAGCGTTGTCGGTCACTCTGGCCTCGCCAGTCCGCTCCATCAGCGCATAGGTCACTGGCGGGTTGGAGAGATCGGTGTTCGGATCCCAGGAGACCGCAAAGTTGCCGTCGTCGTCGCTCCCTAGCGATGCCAGCGTGGGCGTAGCCGGCGGCAGAATCCGAGCCACGTTGTCGGCGTAGTCCGCCAGGATCAGGCTCGGCTCGAGATTCACCTGGCAGAGTGAGATTATCTGTGAGGTCGGTGGGAAGAAGGTCGTGCCGACCTCGAAGGTATATGAGAAACACTTGGGCTTGGAGATCTGGTCGCCATACAGCCAGTCGTCGCTGTCACCGTTGGTGATGTAGATCGTCGTGGCCGCCGGTCCCTGTTGATAGCCGTTGAAAAAAGCCATGCTGTCGCCAAGAGCATCGAAGAGATCGTTGTCAGGGGTGACATCGGGTATGTAGCCCCAGGGATAGAGAATCTGATTGGCATAGCTATGGAAGGAGATGCACACCGCGAAATTCTGGGCGATAGAGAAATCCCTCACATCCTGAGTCTCCGGCTCCGAGAAAGCCGCGGTGCCACGATAGTCTTCGGCCGAGGTGGTCGGACTCGATCCCTCGTTGTCGTAGCCCCACATGTAGCCGTAGTTGCGGTTGATATCGACACCGTAAGTGCCGTCACCGTTGTTGCGGCGGTTCTTGCGCCAGTTGCTGTCATGGTTCTGCTGGTACTCGCGGCCATCAGGATTGACCAAGGGGATTATCCAGAATTCGCGGTTGTTGACCAGGTTGGTAACCCGCGGGTTGGTGCCGTAATTGTCCACCAGGTAGTGCATGATATAGAGCGGGATCTCGACGGTTATCAGCTCTCGTGCATGGTGACAACCCATGTAGAGGACCCGCGGCTCGTTCTCGGTAACGTTGACGTTGTCCGATATCTTGATCGCCCAGAGCTGCCGGCCCTCTATGCTGGTCCCTATGGACTGGACCTTGGCAATGTCCGGGTGGGCCAGAGCCACGCTATCCATCTCGGCCTTGGCTTCCTCGTAAGTGTGGTAGTAGGTCCCCATGCTGAGGGTTCCCGGCACCGGGGCAGTCAT
Organism: bacterium; assembly: GCA_035542695.1. GTDB lineage: Bacteria > Arandabacterota > Arandabacteria > Arandabacterales > Arandabacteraceae > DATKKY01. Next base: position 1,861 of record DATKKY010000047.1, read on the forward strand.
CTCCTTGGCGTACTTGTCAATATCCGCAACGAGTATCTGATTGTTGGGAGCCAACTCCTGGAGCTCGGCCAGGCGATCGGAGGGCACCACGATATCGGCATACCGCCTGCCCCCCCACGAGGCCACGTCATCGAAGCGCGAGACCACCTTCTGAAGATGCTGGAGATCATCGAAGTAAACCCTTACCAATACGTCAGTTGCGAGAGCACACGTTGACAAACCGAGCACGGCCGCCAGCGCTAGCGCCGCGACCACCGTTGACTTCCGCATGCCTAACCCTCCTTCAGATATCTCGCCCTAAGGCTCCCAATACAAAACTAGGGCGCCCCGTCCTCTGCGCCCTGTGTCTTCCACTGATTCATTATACCACAGCCGGTCTCCCGCGTCAATCGGTGCGGCGGGCCTAGGATGACCCGGAGCGGCTGGTCCCCTTCTTGATAACGAGATCGTGGGTCTTAGGGTCAACATCGATCTTGACTGTATCCCCCTCACTCAGGTCGCCCTCAAGCAGCCTCTTAGCCAACGGGTTCTGAATCTTCCTCTCGATGGTGCGCCTCAGGGGCCGCGCTCCGTAGGTCGGGTCGAATCCGTCCTTGGCAATGAACTCTTTGGCCTTGTCGGTTAGCACGATATCGAGCTTTCGGTCCTTCAGCCTTTCCCGAAGGCGTTCGATCTGCAAGTCAACGATTCGCTTGATCTCCTCCAGCCCAAGGCTATTAAAAATGATGATCTCATCCACCCTGTTCAGAAACTCCGGCCTGAAATGACCTTGAAGGGCCTCGGTCACCCGACGCCGCATCTCCGCGTCATCACCCTTCAGGTCACGGATGTACTGACTGCCGATGTTGGAAGTCATGATGATCACGGTGTTCTTGAAGTCGACCGTCCTACCCTTGCCGTCGGTCAACCGTCCGTCATCCAGGATCTGGAGCATCACATTGAAGACATCCTGATGGGCCTTTTCGATCTCGTCAAAGAGGATCACCGAGTACGGCTTCCGCCTTATGGCCTCGGTCAAGTAACCACCCTCCTCATAGCCCACATAGCCCGGAGGCGCACCGATCAGCCTGGCGACGGAGTGGCGCTCCATGAACTCCGACATGTCGATGCGTACCATCGCGTGCTCATCGTCGAACAGGAACTGAGCCAGAGCCCGGGCCAGCTCGGTCTTGCCGACCCCCGTCGGTCCCAAGAAGATGAAGGATCCAAGCGGCCGGTTGGGGTCCTGCAGGCCGGCCCTCGCCCTTCTGACCGCGTTGGAGACAGCCTCAATAGCGGCATCCTGGCCGACCACTCTCAGCTTCAGGCGCTCCTCCATCTTGACCAGCTTTTCCACCTCCCCTTCCAGCATCCGGGAAACGGGAATGCCAGTCCAATTTGACACAATCTCGGCGATGTCGTCCTCATCGACTTCCTCTTTGAGCATCTTGGTGTCTTTCTGTAATTCCTGGAGCCGCTTGGTCAGTCCCTCCAGCTCCTTGGACAGCGCCACCATTCGGCCGTACCGGATCTCGGCGGCCTTCTCGAGATTGCCCGTGCGCTCCGCTGCCTCTCCCTCCTGCTTGGTCTTCTCAATCTCGGCCTTGGTCTTGCCTATGCGCTCAATCGCTTCCTTCTCGCTCTGCCAGTGGGCTTTCATGCCGCTGGACTTCTCAGTCAGCTCGCCGATCTCCTTCTCCACCTTGGCGAGGCGCTCCTTCGAGGCCTTGTCCTTCTCCTTGGCCAGCGCCCGCTTCTCTATCGTCAGCTGCATGATGCGCCGCTCGACCTCATCGATCTCTGTGGGCATCGAGTCAATCTCGATCCTGAGGCGGGAAGCAGCCTCATCAATCAGATCTACTGCCTTGTCCGGCAGGAACCTGTCGGTTATGTACCGGTGGGAAAGCACTGCGGCCGCCACCAGCGCCGCATCTTTGATGGCGACCCCGTGATGCACTTCATAGCGTTCCTTGAGCCCCCTCAGGATCGCTATCGTGTCCTCCACACTCGGTTCGTCAACCAGAATGGGCTGAAAGCGCCTTTCCAGAGCGGGGTCCTTCTCGATGCGCTTGCGGTATTCATCGATCGTCGTTGCCCCGATCGCTCGGAGCTCTCCTCGGGCAAGTGCCGGCTTCAGCATGTTGGAGGCATCGACTGCACCTTCGGCGCCACCCGCCCCCACCAGGGTGTGAAGCTCGTCGATGAATAGAATCACCTGGCCCTGGGCTTCTTCGATCTCCTTCAAGACTGCCTTCAACCGCTCTTCAAACTCTCCCCTGAACTTCGCGCCAGCTACCAGCGCACCGATGTCAAGCGCTATCACACGCTTGTTCTTCAGAGTTTCCGGGACATCGCCCTTCATTACGCGCTGCGCCAAGCCTTCCACTATTGCGGTCTTGCCCACCCCCGGCTCCCCGATCAGCACCGGGTTGTTCTTGGTCCGTCGGGAGAGCACCTGCACCACTCGCCTTATCTCGTCGTCCCTGCCAATCACCGGATCCAGCTTGCCCTTTCTCGCCAGGTCGGTGAGGTCACGCCCAAACTTCTGGAGTGCCTGGTACTTGTCCTCGGGACTCTGATCGGTCACCCGCTGGCTTCCGCGGATCTCCACCATGGCCTTGTAAACGCTATCTTTTGTGACGCCATTCCTGGCAAGTACCTGGCTTGCCTTGGAATCGGTGTCAACGATGCCCACCAGCAGATGCTCCGTGCTCAGGAACTCGTCCTTGAGGCGCTCCATCTCCCGGAAGGCACTGTCGGTCGCCTTGCGCAAGACCGCCGAGAGATAGCCGCCGGCCTCGGTCGCTCCATAGACCTTGGGCAATCTGGCAATCTCCTGGGCAATCTCCGCCTTGATTACGTCGGGATTGGCACCCACCTTCCTGATGATCGGAAGCACAACCCCTTCTTCCTGGTCCAGCAGGGCCGCGAGCAGATGCTCAGGCGTTATCTCCTGATTGTTGTTTTCAGTCGCGATCCGCTGCGCTGCCGTCATACCCTCCTGGGCTTTGATCGTGAACCTGTCAAGCCGCATGATCCTCCCCCCTCGGGACAATTTCACAGCACATCTCGGAGCATATCATAGCTGACCCGGTTTCAGCGTCGCTCGTACCATACGCGGGGCCGCGGTCTGAAAAGATTGAAAATCAACATGCCTCCCAGGAACCCCCCAATGTGCGCCCACCAAGCAACCCCACCGGCCTCGCCGGAGGCAACCACCGATGCAGCTCCATTAAGAAACTGCAGGACGAACCAGAAGCCCAGCACCACGAGCGCCGGCAGTTCCACGAACTGGATGAAGAAGAAGATCGGCAACAGCACCAGAATACGGGCTCCAGGATAGGAGAGCACGTATGCTCCCAGCACTCCCGCGATCGCTCCGCTTGCCCCAAGCGCCGGCAGCGCGGAGGCAGGGTTCAGGGCGTAATGGGCCACATTGCCTATGAGCCCGCAGAGGATGTAGAAAACCAAATAGCGGACATGGCCCAGCCTGTCCTCTACGTTGTCGCCAAAGATCCATAGGAACCACATGTTGCCAATAAGGTGGACCCAGCCGCCGTGCAGGAACATCGAGGTGAAAAATGGCAAGAGGTTCAGAGGCCCGGCCGGCGCCCCTCCCGAGAAATAGGCAGTCACGTGCCCGGGAACCAGTGCATTCTGGCTGACAAACCTCGTGAGGCCACCGGACCCAAGGGAGACTTCGTAGATGAAAACCGCGGTGTTCACCAGGATTAGGAGCACCGTCACTACCGGGAAACTCCTCGAAGGGACGTTGTCTCTTAAAGGGAACATCTCGACCTTTCGCCTAAGGGTTCAGAGAAATGGTAGGTTCCGAGTCGAGTCGTGTCAACAGATACGGCTCTCGGCCGTCCCACTGGGAGCTATCGTAGTACGGCGAGCTTGGTCGAGGTGCTACCCGCCTGGGTTGCCACCCTGATGAAGTAGATGCCCGGCGAGACCTTGCTGCCTGATGCGTCCTGGCCACCCCAGACCAACTCATGTCGGCC
>DATKKY010000048.1:0-10787 GCA_035542695.1 bacterium
CGCGAGCGGCGTGTGGTCCAGCTCGGGCTGCACTAATATGCTATCTAGGAAACTGCCATTGGGGTTCTTCCTGACCCATCTTCCGAAGGTAGCTCCATCATCGGTCACCGATAGGCTCCAACCCAGATCGTTCTCGCAGTCATCGGCGAAGACCATCTGGGCATCCCCTACCACCATGTCGAACTGATCCGTGAAGACACCTTGGTCACAGGCGATCGAAATCAGGAACTCAATCCTCTCGCCACAAGGACAGGAGGGATCGACCGAGAAAGCAAAGTGAGGTGGATTGGACTGCTTGACCTGGCCCTGGGCAATGTCTGGGAAGCTTGCCGAGGCGGTCGTCACATAGACGTGAGGCGTCGAGGTTACAAGCGTCGCCGTCACATTGGTGGCGGTTGTCCAACGCGTATTCCTGATGCTCACCGGCAGAATCACGGCCTCGCCCGGATCGGGACGCCCGTCATTGTCGCCCGAGGCGTCATTGATGACATGGCCAGCGTGGACGAGGTTGACCCGCTGCCTCGGGGTGTAGTGGATGATCGCAGCCCCGTCGCCAATGCTGCACGTGCCGTACTTGATCCAGAAGTAGCCGGCCTCGCCCCAGCCGGTTCCCCAGCTGTTCTTGCAGTGCCACGCGCCGGCGCCACTGCACGCGGAGTCATCCCAGCCGACAATAAGAACACTATGATTCACGGTGCCGCCACCCGTGTGCAGGTAGCAGCCGCTGCGGTACCAGTTGAAATCGTTGTGAACTGCCATGCCAACCGCGATCGGCCCGTTGGCCATCACACTGGTCTTGATGCTCTCGACGCTGGTGTCGATGTAGTCCCATCCATCGAGGCGGGCCACAATCGTGCAGGTGTCCTCGGCGCAGGTGCCGTCAGCCCCCACATAGGGATAAGAGGCGTCCCGGACCGCACCCACCACGCGGTACATGTTGTACACATCAGTCTCCCAGCCGCCATCACAGGAGGAACCGCCGTAATTGCAATCCACGGCCTGCTGGACCGAGAGCATCGTGGTGTCGTGGTCACGGATCCGAAGCTGGGATTCCATCGCCTCTACGGCGCCGTGGGCCCAGCAGTCGCCACACTGCTGATACCTGACCGGCGAGACTGCCCCTGAATCGGTCCAATCAAACCTGGAGGGCAGGCTGAGCGGTGCGAAGACCGGCTGCTTGGCTTTGATCTCGGCGAGCCGATCGTAGTAGTCGGCCGGCAGTCTACTGCCGAGCAGCCTCTGGAACTCTTCGGGTGCGAGCCCCGAGACCGTGGTTGGGCCAGCCGTCCAGGTGTAGCCGTTGTCCTCGATGTACTTCGTGATCTCGTCCAGGCGAGCATTGCTGGAGGAGTCGGCGGCAATCGCGCCGGCCCAGAAGAAAAAGTGTGTCAACAGCAGAGCAGCCAGGACTGCGAAACCCATGCATCTCGTGGAATGCTTCTTCAAGCGGTCACCTCCTGATGTCGGTCATTGGTGCGTGGCGTAACGTCCCTCTATTTTACCACATTTGGGAAGCCGTGACCAGAGCATCTCGGTGCGGCCGTGGGAGGTGGCGTCAGCGCTACCTGAGGGGCTGGTCCTCAAAGCAGTCTTCGGCCGGATGCGGCTTCCTCACCAGAGAGGCTTTGCCGGCATCCACCAGAACCTCGGCAGGCCATCCGAGACTCATGAAGTTGACCATGCTCATGCTGTAGCCGTAAGCCCCGGCAACGAAGAAGCCGACCACGTCACCGAGCTCCGGAGCGGGAAGTGGGACTGCGGTGCCGCTCGTATCCAGCGGCGTGCAAATCGGGCCGCCGATATCGAAGACGCCGGCCGGCGGCTCCGCAATCCGGTTCAAGAGCCGTACCGGGTGATTGACCCGCATGAGGACCGGGCGCGAGAAGTGGTTCATCCCGGCATCGGTCATTATGAAAGTCCGGCCGCGCGAGGACTTGATCCGGGTCACTCTGGTAAGGAAAATGCCGGATTCGGCAACCAGATAGCGCCCAACTTCGAACACCAACCGGCATCCGGGGTGGGCTCCTAGCACCCGAGCGCGCGCTTCGGCCGCAGCTGCGGCGACTTTCGTGAGGTCCAGCTCCGCCTCGTCGGCGTAAGGAACCCCAAAGCCCCCTCCGAAATCGACGCACTGGAGTTCGAAGCCGATCTCCCGCGCAAGCTTGAGCGCCAGGTCGGCGACATACGTTAGGTGCTGGCCTATGATCCCGGCGTCCAGGACCTGGCTCGCAGCATAGGTGTGAATCCCCACAAGCTTGGCGTGCTTGAGCTCAAGAGCACGGATCGCCTCCACCACCAGCTCCTCGTCGATGCCGAACTTGCTCGGCCCTCCGACCATGATCTCGGGGGCAGCCGGCTGCTCGAGGGTGTTGATTCTGAGCATCACCCGGGCAGACTTGTTGAGCCTAGCAGCCAACCGGTCGATCAGGCTGACTTCGTAGGGCGACTCGGCGATGACCGCTGCCACGCCGTTGCCCATGGCGTAGCGCAATTCCTCCTCGGTCTTGGCCGGCCCGACCAGGACCATATTCTCCGGTTTGTACCCTACCTTGTAGGCTGCTTTGATCTCACCCAGAGAGCTGACATCGGCGCCAGCGCCCAGGCTGAGCATCATCTTGGCGATGGCCAGATTGGGATTGGCTTTGAAAGAGTAAAAGACATCAAACCCTGGTAGGTGCTGCTTCAGGGCTTCGTACTTCTGCCTTATGACGCCGGCCGAATAGGCGTAGCAGGGAGTAGGCTGTTTGGCCAGCAAGCCCTCGAGGCCGAGCCCATCGATCCAGAACTTGCCATTCCGGACGAAGTACTTATCGACGAGGCCCATCGAATCGGTTATCTCCTGTAGATCTCAATGGTGGTGACGCCTTGGAAGATATAGAACGGGAACGGCTCGGAAACTACAACATCGACGCCGATGGTCCGGCAGTATTCGTCTCCGAAATTGGCTCCGGTTTCGGCGAACATCACCAGGCGAGTCTGATTCTCCTGGCAAACATGAACGATGTCGTTCAGGGCATCGGTGGTGAGGGTCATGCCGGTTATCACCGCGACATCAGCGTCCCGCACTGCCTGGTAAGTCCTGGCTCCGTCCTCGACAGTGACTCCGTGGATTGAGGTCCCGATGATCTTAGAGTCGAGATCGGTCGCCACTACCTTGTAGCTCTTCTCGCGCAAGGCCTTGATCAGGTTGCCGACGACGCCCACGTTCGCCACCATGGTCTTCTCGGGCGCCGCCCCCATCCGCGCCAGCAGGCGCTCGACCTCATCGACGATGATCGCGCCACGCTCGACCGCCTTCTCGACCGAGTTGCCGCGCAGCTCGTGGACTACTGCCGGCGAGCGGGGGATCGAAGCGTAGATAGAGTCCAGGATGGCAATCTCGTAGCAGCTCATCTCGGAAATGATCTCGCGTGCATCCCGCCCGAGCAGGCTCTCGTTGATCTCCAGCTCCTTGTCGCAATAGCAGGAGCCCTGCCCCATGGTCTGGGCAACCAGGAAATTGTAGCGAAAGGTGCGCTCATGGACATTGGGGCGAAAGGCCAGGTCAACCTTCCAAAGCCCGCGTATGGTAAAAGCCTCATCCGGAAGATGGGAAGTCTTCTTGAGGGCTTGCTCCTTGAGAATCTCGAAGATGTCAATCATAGCGCACGCTCGTCTCCCTGCGCCTCCACATCACCCGCGCTCCGCGGCCATCACGCCTTGAAGTGGCTGGCAAGCCACTGGCTGATGTGGCGCTCGAGGTCGGCCTCATAGCCGAAGTAGTTGTGCGGCGCGCCGTGTATCACATGGCCCGTGAAGTCTTTGGTGCCCTTGAAACGGCGCTTGAGGTCAGCGATGAATTCATCGGGGCGTCCCACAAAAGCCTCCTCCACCGAACCAACAATCACCAGGACCGGCGTCTTGACGCTCTCGATCTCCGGGAAGGTGTGAGTGTCTGTCATCGAGATGTTGAAGATCTTGACCTTCGAGTCAGGCCGGAACGTGTCGTAGTAGGTCTGCGCCGATATCAGATAGTGGAAGTAGTCGTGGGCCATGAACTCGGTTCCCCGGCCATCGGCCACCAGCTTCCGGGCGATATCCACAATCTCGTCGAACCGCCGACCCATACGGTAGCGCTGCAACCCGAAGTCATCGGAGGGGGACAGGAGAATCAACCCCTCGAGGGCCGCCTCCCTGGCGTTCGCCCAGTAGTAGGTCGCCTTGAGGGCACCGTGGCTGTGGCCCTCAAGGATGATGCGCTCGACGCCACGGTGGCGCAGGAATCTCACCCAGGCCTGGATGTCCTTGATGCAATCCTCGAATATCTCGTAGGTCCCGCCGATCTGCTTCGATGTCGCGGGATCGCCCGCGACCTCGCAGATGAAGTCCGAGATGTACTCGTGGCCGCGGTTGTTGACGCTCAAGAAACCAGCGCCGGCGCTCACGCAAGCCCTAGCGGCGGCGTCCACGAAGCGGTTCTCGTAGAAATTGCCGGCCAAGCCGTGGAGGTGCAGCACCGCAGTCGCTCGCGGCTTGTCCTCCGGAACCGCCAGGAATCCCTGCAGCTCCAATCCGTCCGATGTCGTGACTCTACAGAGTTCGCCTTTCATCACGCATGGTCCTCGCGCCTTGACGCTTAGCTCCCTATCTTAACGGGAGCTGATTTCAAACGCAACTGAGACCCGCCGGGTACTCTGCCGGGCTGCGGAGGCTCGTGAAAAGAGACAGGCCTTGGGAGAGGGCCTAAGTGAATATTCCCGCAATCCACTTGATCAGGAAGTCCATGCGCCCAGTCAGGAGCGAAATTCGGGCCATCACGGTGTAACCGAAGGTCGCGCCGAACGCGGCCATCAGCACCCAGATGCCGAAGCGGGCCACCTGGCCGAAAGAGCCCTTGTGCTCCTTGGAGAAATAGAAATAGATCAGGGCGCCCAGAAGTCCCGCGAAGATCACCAACTTGGAGAAAACGTCTCCGATGGTGCCCATGACCGACATGCCGGGCGAGTAAAGCGGCGTGATTGAGCTGTTGATCTGGCTAACGAAGTCCGACTGCAGGTAGCGCGTGAAGTTGGTGCCCGCCGCAAAGCCGATAACGAAAGCCATCGCCCAGCGGGACAGCCACGAGGCCCGCGGCGAAAGCCGCGCGAGCATCAGGAGCCCGAAGACCAGGGGTATCACGTACATCAGCTCCTGCTTGTTGGCGGTCGCAGATGGCAACACCCCGCCCATGTGGGACGGCCAGAGCCTCGCAATCAGGTTGGGGACCAGGGTGGTCCAGAAGCCCACCACCATCCAGTAGGCCGCGGATACGCCTACGAACAGGTGCTCCGCGAACTTGTAGAAGGGGTTGTCCTTGTAGAGGAAGCTCAGGATCATCAGCGTAAGGAGGCCGCCGATCCACATGCCGACCGATGTCGCCAACGGTGAACTCAGAATCGGATGTGCCTCCAAGGCTTCCTCCCAGCGCAAGCCGGCGCCAGCCTGCTAGCGCTTCTTCTGCCTCCGGCGCTCGATCAAGTAAGTGACATTCCCCAGGATGATGAAGGCCGCTATCACGAGATGGGCCGAAACCTGCGGGCCCATCTTCTCGCTCGCGACCCGCGGCATAGTCTTGTACTTGGGATATTTGGCAATCAAGGCCGCCTCGTACTCAGCGGCGCCCTGCAGCCCGCCCAGCAACCCAACGGTTTGCTTGGGATAGTAAGGATAGAGCTGCGGGGCCATCACCGCGGTGGTACCGCCGCCCACCGGGATGTGCCCGGGATCGCCGGCGAACTGGATCCACTCCTTGTTGCCGGGCTGACCCGACCCGATGCAGTAGATCAGGTCAAAGTCGCGCAGGCTCTTGATCCCGGCCATCATCGGAAACTCGCTAATAGCACGGCCGTTGACATCGGTGAAGTACATGGCGGTGAAGTCCGAGAGCAGGGTATTGATCAGACCCTGGCCTCCTGCCTTGAAGCCAAGGTGAATCCAGTCGGTGCCGTACACCTTGCTCGGGAACTCGGGCGTGATCACGTCGTCATTCAGCTCCATGGCCTGCCGAGGTCCCGTCGCCCACAGCGATATCATGTAAACGCGAAGCCCCTTCTCGAAACAGTGCCGCGTGATCGAGGTGGCCATCGGCTGATTCTCAGGAGCCGTGCTCGGCCCGTAGTCGAAACTGATCAACACCTTGGAGCCGGGCGGCAACGACTCCACCTTGTCGAAGAGGTCCTGGACAATCGGGCTCGCGGGGATGGTCGTGGTGTAGTGGGCTAAGAGCGGGATCAGGACGGCGATTCCGATGACCAGAAAGACGATCCTCCGGTCAACCCGCCCCAATCTTTCAACTATTGTCAGCTTCACCTGTTCGTCTGCCACGAGCTAATCTCCGCCCAGATAGCCACGTTCTATGCCGAGTATCAGTCGCAGGGAAGTCGAGACAATGCCGAGGGCGATGCCGATCATGATGGCCCTCTGCCCGACCATGTTGGGTACCGCCAGAATCCACGTGCTCAGGTTGGAGACCGTCAAGAACTTGAGCGGCCCGGGCAGCCAGAAGGTAAGGTAGTACCCAAGCGGCGTGGGCCTGATCAGAATCACGAAGGCTGCAACCAAGAGAATGCTAGCCTCGATGGTCTTGGCCCGGAAAGCACGGTAGGATGCCGATGCCACAAAGAAGGCCAGGAGCGAGAACATCGTGGACTGAAGCGGCTGGAAAGTGCAGTCGTAGAGGTACTTGAAAAGGCTTCCCGCACCCTGGAAGTCGCCGGCCCAGTGGCCCACTGTCACGCCATTCTGGACCGTTGACTGGACCCCTAGCTTCATAAGCCCGGCCAGGAGCATCAAGAAGAAACCGGTCACGGTCACGATGCTGTACTTCCAATCACGGCGCCGCTGGTAAACCTTGTTGAGATGGACCCTCAAGAGGTTGCCGCCGCCCAGAATGAAGGCAAAGACCGCGATCACGTCGTAGAAGATGGAGAAGTTGCGGTCCATGTCAAAGAAGGGATCGTGGGGGATGAACATCGCGACGATCAGAATCAGGCCCACCGCGAAGGTGATTAAGAGCGGTACGGTTCGCTTCACTCGCTTCCCCCGGTCACATCTTCAACGCAAAGAGGTTCCTGATCCACTCGCCCACGCGGCCAATCGCGTGATTGCCCGACACGGCGGCGATGGTGACGAGCACCACTCCCACAACGATGAACACCATGGCAACCGCCTTGCCGGCATCCTGCCCCTTGATGCTGCCCAGCATCTTCTTGTCCTTGGAAAGGTAGGCGCTGGCCGCAAAGAGCTCTTCCCCGATCAGCGTGTAGTCGCAGGCCGCCACGAAGAAAGGTATCTGGGTGGGCATCGCCGTCCCGGCGACCTGGATGGCACCGATCGAGCTGCCGGTCTCGGCAAGGATCAGGGACTCGGCAAAGAAGGCGCCCAGATAGAAGCACGCCGCCGGGCGCTCCCGCACCATTATACCGTCAACCGCGGCGACGTAACCGAACTGCTCATCGGTTATGTAGTGGACCATGTCGTCGCTGTAGAGATCAGGCCGGCCGGCCTCGAGATAGGCCTGACGCACGGTCTCGCGGCCGGTACTCATCACGATCGAGCGCGACACCGGCACTTCCAACTTGGTCTCATACTGGGCGGTCATCTTGGCTATCTCGCCCAGAATGGTTATGCCCGCAACCGTCTGGACATTGTCCATATCCTGGATGCCGGGGATGAAGAGCACCGGGCGGCCCATCTCGGTTGCCCGGCCGACCGCCTCGTCGACGGCCTCAAGCCCCGCGATCCTCCGAATGTAGAGTTCCCGGCCTCGGGCGCCAAGGTAGATGTAATAGACGATAGCGGCAATCAGAATGCAGGCTACCACCAGCAGGTTGGCCCGCTTCTGGTTGAACCACTGCTGACTGGACACCGCCGGCCCGGCCGATGCCGGCTCGCTCTGGCCTCCGGCGGAGACGGCCGCGATGCGGTAGTAGTACTTGGTGCCATCGGTGAGCCCTTTGTCGGTGTAGGTCACGACGCCCTTGAGCGGGCGGGCGACCTGGGCATATTCACCTTCCGAAGATGTCGAGCGCGAGATCTCGTAGGCCGTAACCAGATTCCGGCCGGCGCCATCGTCAGGCGAGCGTTGCCACTTGAGATCGATGCTGCCACCGTGATCGCTGGGGCTATCTGCAGCGCGAAAGTCTGACGGAGGAAGCGGCGCTTCATCTGCCCGGATAGATGCGGGAAGGGCCAGAACGGCAAGTAGCGCAAGGAGAGTGCCTATACGTCCAAGGCGCCGCATGATCCGCATTGTAACCATAGGCGCCTTGAGGCTGTCAAGCGGAGAAATCCTGGGCGCGGCCGCCTTCGGCGATTGGAGCTTCCCTGCCGCAGCCCCGCCGGCTATGCTCGGAAGCGCCTGATGCAGTAAAGGAGGCATACATGAAATACGTGTGCAAGGTGTGCGGCTATATCTACGATCCGGAGATCGGCGACCCGGATAATGGCTACCCGGCAGGCACGCGTTTCGAGGAATTGCCTGATACTTGGACTTGTCCGGCCTGCGGAGCAGCCAAGGACATGTTCGAACCGATGCGAGCCCAAGGTTGACGGCTGGTGCTGATTGCCTTCAGGACTTGATCTCGACGATTCCGAGCTCTTCCAACATCTCGAAGTAGAACTTGAGGAAATCCGGATTGGTCGAGCCCAACTCGGCAGCAACCAGGTTGGATATCTCCCGCAGACTTCGCCTGCCATTGGCCCAATAGATCGCCAGCGGCTCCATTATGTGGGCATGCTTCTCCTTGCGCATCCATCTATGGTACTGGGCACGCCTAGCGCTGGTCAGCCTGCTCATCAGGGCCCGCGAATCTGTCGGGCCTGGGACAAGCCTCTTCACCCACACGTTGGCGTAACTCTCTGCAGGCAGATGCCGATGGGGCTTGCGGACACCTCCCAGGGCTGCAGCAGAGGCCGACAGGGCCGCTTCCCGTTTGACGGTCTGCGCAAGCGCGCGATCCTCAGCGGTAAGCTGCAATTTCAGGTTCTTGGATTCCGGGGCCAGCTTCCGGACCGATCTCAAGGCCTGATCGCCAGCTGCCGACAGGAAGCGAGCCTTGAACTCCGGGGTGATCCAGTTTCGGGCCTCTGAGGTTGGGTATTCGCCCAGCTCCCGGGCTACGTGCCTTCTCATGCCTCGCCCTGTCAACGCTGCGATCCAAACCAGGTCCTTCTCAGCAGCCAGGGCGCAGGTATAGACATAGCTGGCTGCCGTGATCACGATGCGCCGTAGCATATCGGGAGAAACCTTGTCGGGGGTGTCCGCACTGGTGTGGTAGTACTTGTCAGGCCACTGCAGCAACATCGGCGTGGGGACCCCTACTTTCGGATCAGAGAAGATCATGTGGTCGCTGCCGCCGGAGAAGGGAGTCAGCTCCACTCGCGCCGAGAGCAGATTGCTCGCGCCAGCCAGATTCTTGCTCCCCCTGAAGGCTCGTCTCGCCACCTCTTCCAGGAAATACGGAGTGAAAGAGGCGGCAGCCATGGCCGGTGCCTCGACACAAAGGGTTGACCCCGTGATCTCCTGGCACTGCCCGACCATGTCGAGATTGAGCCCGAACAGCAGCTGCCGCCGTATACCCCGCGACCGGGCCAGGTAGGCGAAGGTACCGGTAATCTCAGGCATCAGCAGGAACCTGATTCCATACCGCGGCCGCGGCAGGTCACCTTTCTGGATGAGATGGCAGAGCACCCGGTGAGCTTCGAGGAGGGCGCCGACGCCCGAGCCGTTGTCCCCTGCGGAAGGCTGTGGATGGCACAGGTGCGCCATCAGAATAATCTCCTTGGCTTCCCGGCCAGGGATTGCCGATGTCACAACTTCGATGGTTCCGGGGTACCGGCTGCTTTCGACCTGAGCCCAGACCTTGAGCGGCTTGCGATCCGCCTTGGGCGAGGTCAGGTAGGAGACAAGGTGTTGACCCTGCTCGGGGGTGAGGACAAAACCGAAGAGGTCCCGCTCCTGCCACCAGAAGGAATTGTACTGACGCGCCCCCTCTACTCCGAAACCCTTGCGCAGGGGCTCGAGCGGCCGCTGCCTATAGAGGACAATGCCGGCGACACCGGCTTTGAGGGCGGCGTCATATACGTCATGAGGATTGTGCGAGTCACAGATCGCGAGCTTCCCCCTCGCGCCCCGGTACCCCTTGGCATTTCTGCCGTCGCCGACGTACACCAGTTCGGTGGTGATCCCTTCGGCCGGCGTGGGGATGCTTCGCTGAATAAGGGAAATGGGACATTCCTCGAAATCGGCGATCTTGCCGGCCAGGTCCTCGGGGCTCAGGATCTTCAGGACGCCCCTCTTGCCGTACCATTCTTCGAAGGACGGGTAGTGCCAGAACCTGGCACCATATTCGGCAGGGTAATGGGTCACCAAGGCATTCGGGGACTTCTCGAGCATGTTATCGACGCAGTATTCGGCAGCCTTGCGGAAGCCAGGGCTGGCCTGGATCCGGTGAAACTGGGAGATGGAAACGACGTGCCCGAACGATCTCTCGCCCGAGGCCTCGGCCGAGACCCTGGCAAATACCTCCTCGAACATAAGCACCCCTTTGGCCTGAAGCAGTCAGCTCCTGACGGGCCCCATGGTAGCACCCGGCGGGCGGACGGTCAACGCGGGAATTGATGCGCGCCGAACACCCAAAAAGAAGCCGGCGCTAGCCCCACTCCGCCAGCGCCGGTATTGATCTTACCCAAAGATCAAGGACATCCTACCGGTACAATGCCTTTATCGTCCCCCAAGTCGATGGGTTGTTCTCGCTCGGGCACTCATA
>DATKKY010000049.1:0-2479 GCA_035542695.1 bacterium
TCGACGTCCGGGTAATCTCGGCAACCAACCGGGATCTCGAGCAGGAAATGAAGCACCGGAGATTTCGCGAAGACCTCTTCTTCAGGATCAGCGTCTTGAGGATCTCGATTGAGCCACTGAGGCGCCGCCGAGAGGACATTGCGGTTCTGGCCTGCTACTTCGCTCGCAAGTACGCCAGCCTTCACGGCACGAGACCTCCCGAGATACCTTCCCGGGTGTTGCACCTTCTGGAGACTTACGCCTGGCCAGGCAATGTGCGAGAGCTGGAGAACGAGATCCAACGTCTCATAGCCTTCTGTCCCGAAGGCAACATCACCGAGGGAGCGCTCTCCGAGCGCATAAGAGACCGGCATCAGGACCCGGATGCCGGCGCTTCCGGCAATCTCAAGGAGCGGATGACGCGGTTCGAGCGAGAGCTGATCCGCGAGGCATTAGAGACCTACGCTTGGAACAAGAGCCGCACCGCCCGACATCTGGGGCTGACTCGTCAGGGGCTTCATCGCAAGGTGCGCCGTTTCGGGATTGTGAGAGAGGACAGCGCCTCAGGCTGCCGCAAATCGGGTTGACTGGACGGTGCCAGTTAAGTATGCTCTCTCGGACTGGAGGCGCTGGTGTACGATCACCTGTTGGAACAGATAGTCAAGCCGGCCCAGTCCAAGATCCTGCTCTTGGTTGCAGATGGTCTGGGCGGGCTGCCTTCGGCTGCGACGGGCAGGACCGAGCTGGAGGAGGCCTTGAAGCCGGCGATTGACGATCTGGCGCGCCGGTCTGCACTTGGACTCTCCGATCCAATTGCCCCAGGCATAACTCCCGGAAGCGGGCCGGCCCATCTCAGCCTGTTCGGCTACGATCCTGTGAAATGGGAAATAGGCCGGGGCATCCTGAGCGCGCTCGGCATTGGGTTCCCGGTCGAGCCCGATGATCTCACGGCTCGCGGCAACTATGCGACCCTGGACGGCTCTGGCGTGGTGACTGATCGCCGGGCGGGGCGGATTGCCACTGAGTTAAACCAGGAGATTTCTGCCAAGCTTGACGGCATGATGGTAGGCGGCACCAAGGTCTTCGTCCGCGCTGAGAAAGAGCATCGTGTCGCAGTCATATTTCGTGGCAATGACCTATCGCAGGCGCTGACCGATTCTGATCCCCAGGTGACTGGCCAGCGACCGCGCGAGGTCAAGGCCCTGGAGCCGGCTGCCGCGGCCACCGCGCGCATGGTCAACAGCTTCCTGGCTGGGACCGAGAGAAGGCTCAAGTCCAGGAGCACCGCCAACACTATCCTGCTCAGAGGCTTCGCCAAGCACCCCAGCCTCCCGACGTTTCCCTCAAGGTACGGTTTGAAGGCCTGCGCGATCGCATCCTACCCCATGTACAAGGGGCTGGCCCGGCTGGTCGGGATGGATGTGATCGACGGACTGGAATCGGTCGAGGCTGAGGTCGAGGCCCTCGCCAAAGCCTGGCCGTCCTACGACTTCTTCTACTTCCATTTCAAGAAGACTGATTCCAAGGGCGAAGATGGGGATTTCGCTGGCAAGGTTAAGGCCATAGAGGAGCTCGACGGATGGTTTGCCGAGATCACCAAGCACCAACCGGATGTGATAGTGCTGACCGGGGATCATTCCACCCCCAGCATCCTCAAGATGCACAGCTGGCACCCCGTGCCGCTGGCTCTCTGGTCGCGTTACGTGATACCTGATGGACTGGATTTCTGCGAGAAGTCCTGTGCCAGGGGCAATCTCGGACGAGTGAGAGCCCTCGAAGTGATGCCGCTGGCGATGGCCAATGCCGGCAGGTTTGAGAAATACGGTGCATAAAGCTGGGCAACTCGGACGTTCGATTCTGCCGGCAGTAGCGTGCATCCTGTCGGGCCTGGCGGTTTCGTTCGTCTTCTGGCCCTACCGGACAGGCTTCCTCGCTTACATCGTGCTAATCCCCTTCGTCATCTTCTCAGGGTTGCGGGAAGGTAGGAAGGGATGCTTGCTCCACTCGTATCTCTTCGGCTTCGCATACTTCATGGGGACCCTCTACTGGATAGCTATGCTCGACAAGGAGCAGATGACGATGCCGTGGCTCAGACTGCCCGCGGCCACAGTCCTCTGCCTCTACCTTGCCCTGTTCATGCTGCTCATGGGCTTCGTCACCCGACGGCTGGTACTCGCGAGAGTTCCCTATGAGCTCGCACTTGCGCTCGCGTGGGGCGGCGTCGAGTACCTGAGGTCACTTGGGCCGCTGGGTTTTCCCTGGGGTTCGCTGGGTTACTCTCAGACCCCCTATCCCGTGGTCACTCAGCAAGCCGCGTTGATCGGCACCTATGGCATATCGGTCTGGCTGGTCCTCCTAAACGCTCTCCTGGCACGGTTGGTCCGTCCCAAGCGGCTCGTGGTGCTCGCTCTGGCGGCCGGCTTGTTTGCTGTGCCGGTTGCCGGGGGCAAACTGGTCTTGGGCGCCGCCCGCTCCGGCGATACCGTCCATCTTGCGCTCA
>DATKKY010000050.1:0-3143 GCA_035542695.1 bacterium
GTCGGTCCGGGCATGCTCAGCCGGCGCTACACTATGCCGGTGTGCAAAAATAAGCAAAGCGCGTGCCCCTGGCCAGGAAAGCAGGTGATTTCGGCTTACATACTGAATTATAAGGGGTTAAGCGGATAGGCTTGGCGATGGGGCCTCAAGCCGGCGGGCTCGCAGCCTGCCAATCTGGCAATAACGTCCAGATTGGCAGGGGGCTGTGCCCTCAAGGCATCTGGGGCCGCTCACTTGGAGGTGCCAATGTAACCCACGAAGGGATAGCACGGCATGATACCCACACGCAGGTTGAGAGCCTCCCGAAGACGCCTGACTTTCTCAATGCAATCGAAGGGCACAGCCACGTATGCGTGCACGCCGGCTTGGGCCGCGAGCCGGGCGAGTTGATCATGAAAACGGGGAGAGGCGAGCGTCGACTGGGTCTCCACCTCAATCAGGTGGATTTCCTCCCCCCGTTTTGCTTGGATATCTGGAATGAAGTCGCCGATCGGAGCAGGCTGTTCCCGCCGGCCGCCGACATGATCCGCAGCGACGGTGAAGCCTTCGCTCTCAAGCGAATCGACCAGCACGTTTATCATCAAGTAGTGAAGAGACTCCTCAAGATGGTCACGCTCAGCGACACGCGCCTCTTTCACTTCGCCCCCTGACTTCCTGGCGAGCCCTGCCCTCGTGCCTAGGTGCACCCTCGGGGCAAGACCCCTTCCAGGATTCCTGCGCTCAGAACCTGGCCATCATCAGCCATCACTACCGCGCGGTTGATGGTATTCTTGAGTTCGTGAATGTTGCCTTCCCACGACATGCGTCTCAGCAGGTGCTGCGCGTCCGGACTGATCCCACGAATGGTCTTGCACTCCCTGCGCGCATAGAACCCGAGGAAGTGCTCGGCCAAGCTGACGATGTCAGTCGTCCTGCGTCTGAGCGGCGGCACCTCTATCGTTATCACCGAAACCCTCAGGTACAGCTGCTTCAAGAAGAGCCCTTGATCGCACTGGCGGGCCAAATGGTGCTGGCTCGAGAAGATCAGCCTCGCGAAGCCTGCGTGCCCGCCAACCGAAGTCTGGATCTCGCGGTCCCGCTCGTCGAGATAGGCCAGGAGCTTCCGCTGGCCGATGTCGTTCAAGACATCGACCCCACGGACGTAGATAGTCCCATACTTGCTGGTGAGCGTCCGCAGCTCGCCGGCCAACTGGAGGACATCCGGCCCGGCCTCACCCTCGGGCACGCAGAACAAGCTGCGGAAGCCCCGACGCGCCCAAGGGGATGCCAGATGTATCCTCCGGGCAATGAAGGCCTTACCCACACCACTCTCGCCTTCCAACAAAACGTTGGCGCGGCAAGCTGCGGCGGTAAGCGCCAGACACTCGACTGCCTTCATGCTTGGGTCGTCACTTATGCGCATCGCACATCCACAACGCCATCGCCGGTGGCTTCACCCCCGGGTCCACCAGCGCCCCGTGGTCTCAGAACACCTCGAGAAAGGTCCCGTTGAGCAGCACTACGGCAATGTCCTCAAGGATCGTAGGTGTCGGCTGAAGGAGCCCGCACCCAGACGGATAGCCGTCCGGATCTCCGGGAACCGGGATCGGCTGGTCATCCGCAATGCAGGCCGTCACTCCCATGAGAATGGCTAAGCCGAACAGCACGACCAAGAACCTTGCAATGGCAGACCTCACGAAGCACCTCACTTTCTTGCCCGTCCGATCGCTTTTGCATTTCATCCATCGCAAGGTGCATACCAGCCACAGCTCGGCCGTGCCGATTTGCCAAGTGCTGTAACTCGCTGTTTCAAAAAAGGTTAACCGGAGATTCGGCCATCGCTGAAATCAACGCCCAGCGGTGAATCGTATGTCTGTACGACGAAACGGGCTCTGGGTACGAGGCTGGCGGCTACAAGCGAGGCAGGAGAAGCGTCTCGCGAGCTTAACTTTCTGACTTACATGAGGATAAGATAAGAGGCCGACTCACAGGGAGCGGGGGCGCCTCCAGGTGCTGCAATCGTACAAAAATCCGAATCGTATGAAAATCCGAGGGTTTTCACCCAGCAGCTTGGGGCTTATTCCCCAGCAACGTCGAGGCCCAACTCTTTGAGCTTCTTCCTGAGGGTGCTCTCGTGGATTCCGAGCAGGCGGGCGGCCACGACCTTGATCCCACCTGCTTCCTTCATGGCCTTGCGGATCAGTTCGCGTTCGAACTCGCGAACCAGATCGGGGAGCTGGCCGCGACGATTGGTTACGGCCGCCAGCGGGCCCTCAGCGGCCAGGCTATCCAGGATGTCCTTGGGGAAGTGCTCCGGTCTCAATTCGGGGCCGTCGGCCACAACTACGGCGTGCTCGATGCATCTCTCGAGTTCCCTGACGTTGCCTGGCCAGGCATACTTGAAGAGCAGATTGAGCGCGCGGCCGGAGAGCTTCATCGCCGGCTTGGAGTTCTCGGCAGCGTACTTGGCCGCAAAGTAATCCGCGAGCACCGGCAGGTCGCCAAGGCGTTCTCTGAGCGGCGGAAGGTGGATGCGCATCGCGTTTAGCCTGAAGTAAAGATCCTTCCGGAAGAGCCCCTTGTCGATCAGTTGCTTCAGGTCCTGGTTGGTGGCGCTTATCAGGCGCACATCCACTTTGAGGACCTTCGAGCCTCCAACCCGCTCGAACTGTTTCTCCGCAAGCACCCGCAGCACCTTGGTCTGGGTCGCCAGCGGCATGTCGCCAATCTCATCAAGGAAGACCGTGCCCCCATCCGCGCGCTCAAAGAAACCTGAACGCGGGGCCACACCGGTCGCAACGTGCTTTTCGATGCCGAAGAGCTCTGCCTCAATCAGCTCCCGGTGGATGGCAGCGCAGTTGACCCTGACCAGGGGCTTGTCGTGGCGGGGGCTGAGCTCGTGAAGCAGCCCGGCTACTAGCTCCTTGCCCGTGCCGCTCTCGCCCGTTAAGAGCACCGAGATCGAGCTCGGCGCCGCTTTCTCGACCTGCCTGAACACCTCCTGCATCGGCTTGCTGGGCCCGATGATGTTGGTGAAGCTGTACCGCTCGCCCGCCCTGGCCCTCAGGTCGGCAACGTCATCGTAGAGCTTGCCGACGTTTCTTGCGTTCTCAATCGCAAGCGCCACCTGGTTTGCGAAGGCCTCGACAAAAGACTTCTCCAGA
>DATKKY010000051.1:0-10609 GCA_035542695.1 bacterium
GCGGGACTAGCGGAGTCTCTCGTGGTAAACTGGACCGAGCAAATCAAGGAGAAGCTATGCCAGATATGATCTACCTGGACAACGCGGCGACCACCTTTCCCAAGCCCCAGCGGGTCTATGACTTTATGCACGAGTTCTACCAGCGAAGCGGCGTCAACCCGGGCCGGTCGGGCTACGACGCTGCCCTCGAAACTGAGGAGATGGTGCTCGGCACGCGGAAGATGCTCACCAAGTTCTTCAACGGCACCGACCCGGACAGGTTGACCTTCAGCTACAATGCCAGCGATTCGCTGAACATGATAATCCAGGGCATGCTCGGGAAGGGTGACCACGCGATTACCACCAATGTCGAGCACAACTCGGTGCTGAGGCCGCTTCATCACCTGAAGCACGATGGGGTGATAGATGTCACCCATGTGCCCTTTGACTCCGCGGGTTATGTCGATCCGGGGGATATCAAGAAGGCGATCAAGAAGAACACCAAGCTGGTGATCGTGAACCACGGCTCCAACGTGATCGGCACGGTTCAGCCCATTGCGGCGATCGGCCGGGTCTGCCGCGAGGCCGGAGTCTTCTTTGCGATCGATGCCAGCCAGACCGCCGGCGTAGTCGATATCGATGTTCAGGAAATGAACATAGACCTCCTGGCATTTACCGGGCACAAGTGCCTGATGGGCCCAACCGGGATCGGCGGCTCCTACATCGGTCCCAACGTGCCGGTGCGCGGCACTCGTTTCGGTGGCACCGGGGTTCGCTCCGCTCACCCGTTTCATCTGGAAGAGTTCCCGTACCGTATGGAGTGTGGCACTTTGAACATCGTCGGCGTGGCCGGGTTGCGAGCAGGGCTTGAGTGGATTCTGGAAGAGGGAACCGAGAGCATTCACCGCCGGGAGATGGCACTCTTCAACCGACTTTGCGACGGCCTCCGCCGGATCGACAAGGTCAAGCTCTACTGTGCGGACCAGCCCCGGGACCATATCTCGGTCCTGAGCCTGAACATCGAAGGCTGGGAGGCGGGCGACGTCGGGACAGTACTGGATGTCGACTACAACATTGCTTGCCGCACCGGGCTTCAGTGCGCTCCCCGAGTGCACGTCCAGCTCGGCACCGACAAGCTCCACGGCACAGTCCGCCTGAGCATCGGGCCGTTCAATACGGAAGAGCACATCGATACTGCGATCCGGGCGGTCCGAGACGTCGCCGCGATGGCTCGGGATCGCGCTGTCACCGCCTGAGCGAGACCGCTTGGCCCGCGCCCGGAACGCCTTGACTCGCTGGTACCCTTCGCCTATATTGAATCAAGGAGCTGCGACTCACAGTCGTTAGGAGGCCACTTGAAGCTCGCCTTAATTGCACCAGCCAGACGCAAGAGCGGGAAGCAGGGTCTTACCGGCAGGGCGTTCCAGATTCCACCTCTCTCGCTGGGAATTCTGGCGTCGCTGACTCCGCCCGAAATCGAAGTCAAGCTGATGGATGAGAATCTGCATGACATTGACTTCTCCGATATCCCTGACCTTGTCGGCATAACCTGCCTCACGGCATCTGCGCCCCGGGCCTACGAGATCGCACACAGATTCAGAAGCGCCGGCTCCAGAGTGGTCCTCGGCGGCATCCACCCATCGGCGGTTCCGCTTGAAGCCATCCAGCACGCCGACTCAGTGGTGTTGGGCGAGGCCGAAGGAGTGTGGGGCAAGGTCCTCGAGGATTTCAGGACCGACAAGCTTAGACGATTCTACAAGGGCGCGAAACCCGATCCATCTCAGATCTTCGCACCTCGCCGCGACATCTACCAGCGGAAGGGCTATTTCGTCAAGAGCGTGGTCCAGACCTCGCGAGGATGTCCCTTTGGATGCGACTTCTGCACGGTGCAGCGCTTCTTCGGCACCAAGTTCCGATTCCGGTCGGTTCACTCAGTGGTCGAAGAAGTCCATTCGCTCGCGACCAAGTTCGTAGCATTCGTCGACGACAATATCGCGGGGAGCTACCCCCATGCCAAGCAGCTCTTTGCCGCGCTCTCGCCCCTCAATATCCGGTGGATCTGCCAGGCTCCGATAGGCATCGGGAAAGACTCGGAATTGCTAAGGCTGATGCGGAAGGCGGGCTGCCGCGGGGTCTTCGTCGGCTTCGAATCCATCATGCCGGACTGCCTCAAGGAAGTCGGAAAGAGCTTCAATGTGGTCGAGAAATTCCGGGAACACGTGAAGCGAATCCACGACAACGGGATCACGGTGGAAGGCGCCTTCATATTTGGATTCGATCACGACACCAAGGACAGCTTCAAGCGCACACTAGACTTCATAGTCAAGGCCAAGATAGATTTTGCCCAGTTCGGCATTCTGACACCCTTCCCCGGCACCAAGCTCTACCAGAGGCTCAAGCAAGAGAATCGGATCCTGACCGGAGATTGGGAGAAGTACGACATCGCTCACACCGTCTTCAGACCCGCCAAGATGACGCCGGAGGAATTGGAGGAGGGTCGCCGGTGGATCGAGGACGAGTTCTACTCGTTCGGGAGCAGCGTGAGAAGGATGTTCAGCCTCGGCAAGCGGATCCGCTACCTGCTTCCCATAATGATCCTCAACACCAGCTACCGCCAGTACGTCAGAGCTTATAGGTAGGTATCACACCCACCGCGTGTGGCAACGTAAAGAGGCTCGCCGTGCCGACTCTTCGTGGTCTGATTGACACCCTGAGAACCACCAGGAACGTGTGGTCGGTAGTCCTGCTCAAAGCCCTCGGCGGCGAACGGAAGATATCCTTGCGCGGTGGGTTCGTAGCGACGCTCTCTTGGCCTGACTACATGACGGCACGAGATCTAGTGATGCAGGGGTACACGCTGGAGCGAAGCGGGGACAGCGTGGTGTGCAGGCGCGGTGACGTGGATATCGCTGGAACGCTTCACCTGCTGCTCCCCCTAGCCGAGAAACCCGGATGCCTCTACGACATCGACTGCAGGGGCAAGACGGTCCTCGATATCGGCGGGTGCCTGGGGGAGACCGCCGTCGATTTTGCCCGGCGCGGCGCGACTAAGGTGGTGGTCTACGAACCCGCCCCCTGGAATCTCGAATTTCTCAGGAGGAATTGCGCTGTCAATCGGGTCAACGCGGAGATTCACGACGAGGGCATTGGGCCCAGGAATGAGATCGTCACCGTCAGCTATGATCGTCCCCACGCCGGCGTCGGCCTCGCCTCAACAGGCGCCTTTCAGGCACCGTTCAAGATTAGGGATTTGGCGGATGTGATAGGTACTAGCGGAGCCGACGTGGCCAAGTTTGACTGCGAGGGAGGAGAGCAGGCGCTCCTGGGCGTGCCTGGTGCCACGCTGCGGATGATAGAGGTCTACGTAATCGAAGCTCACGGCCGCGAGCTGCGGGATGCCCTGGTCGAGAAGTTCCAGGCGTCGGGCTTCGAGACCCCGAAAAGCCGGCTGCTTCACAAGGCGGGGCGCCCGGAGCAAGAGCCTTGGATCCTGGCCTTCAGGCGGCTAGGCCCGCCGCACGCGCCCTGGGGGCCAGTTGCAGCTTGACACTGCGGTACTGCCGGGGTATCCTCAATTCAATAAGCGGGCCCAGCACATCCATATTCACACACAAGGGGACCATACCAGCCGGAATCAAAGGGGCAAGGATGAGCCGCGACAAGTGCAACCATTCCTGGACGATGACCGACGTGAAGTACGGTTTCATTGTCACTGAGAAGTGCTATCACTGCAACCTGGTCAGGACCTACTTCACCTTTGAGGAGGCACCTCCCAAGGAGGAGTACAAGGAGGGGGCGCACTACTGGAACTACGAAGGCAGCGCCCAGTCGATCAAGTTCAACATGCGCTGCGGCCAGTGCAGCAAGGTGGTCACCTTCGAAGACCTGATGGGGCTGATGCAGTGCATGGCCTGCGACGAGGCCTGCCACGTCAACATCATTTCCCAGATTTGCGAAGCGCAAAACATCTGGGTGTATGCAGGATTGGCCTACAAGTCAGGCAAGGAAATCGATCTTCCGGCGGAGAAGCTGGACGTGCTGACCACTTACTTCACCTCGAGGCTCCGTACGCCGGGGAAGAAGATCCTGGTCCTGCCGGGTTCGCTACGGAAGAATCCCGAGACCTGCCGTGGTGAAATCCTGAAGGACGTTGGCATGGTGAGCCTGACGCCCGAGACTTAAGCTAAGGAGGAACGAAGGTGACGGTTAGGGAACTGGAGACCAAGCTCAAGTTCAAACCTCTGAACCAGATCTATGACAAGGAGATCGACGGCGCCTTCATCTCGGACATGGTCAGCGATGTTATGGCCGGCGCGAAGGCGGGAAACCTCTGGGTCACGCTCCAGACCCACAAGAACATCGCAGCTGCGGCGAATCTGGTCGATCTGGCTGCCATCATAATAGTTAGAGGCAAGAAGGTGCCAGAGGATACCCTTCAGATGGCAGACAGAGCCAAGCTGACGCTCTTTGCCACCGATGAGGATACCTATCAGGTTGCAGTCAAGCTCTATGAAGCCGGCATAAAGCCGGGCAAGTAAGGTTCGCCGCGCAGATGTGCCAAGCGGGAATCAAGGGGTGAGGGTTCACATCCGAGGGGCTCCAGCCCTCGCGAGCCGGGTGGTGAGTGACTTGCAAAAGATGAGCGCCCAGAGCCTCCGTGCTCATCACGCCAACCTCAAGCAAGCTCCCAAAGCCAGGGTGCTGGTGATCGTCCACATGGGAACTTGCGGCGTCGCATCCGGTGCCCAGGAAGTCCTCGACGCCGTGACCGCTGCCGCGCGCGAGCTGGGCTCGGAAGGCGTCCGCATCAAAACGACCGGTTGCGCTGGCTTCTGCTCCCGCGAACCTATGGTCACGGTTGAGGTGGCGGGCGCGGCACCGGTCAAGTATTGCGAGCTTAATCCTGCCAAGGCGCGAAGAATCTACTCCGAACACGTGCTGGGTGGCAAGCCAGTCGGGGAGTATGCGCTCGGCGTCGGTTGCGAAAGCACATACTGAGGTCTTGCAAGCTAGGAAGGACAACTCTTGACTGAGCTTTCGGTTCTTGTTCTGGAGCGCGACGCGGCGCGAGCGTCAGGGCTGGATAAGGCGCTCAGGGCTGCGGGGTACGGCGTGCGGGTTCTCTCCGAACCGACCGTCCTCTTGGCCGAGGTGGCCGCACGGCTGCCGAACCTGGTAGTTCTCGATCTCGATCTTCCTCATGGCGAGGGCACGTCCTTCCTTAAGGCCCTGCATGATACTGCTCCAGGGCTCGCCATCCTCACCGAGACAGCCAAGCCGACCGTGGAAGGGGCTGTCGAGGCGATGCGCCGGGGAGCCTACAACTACATCTCTAAGTACGGGGCGGTCTCGGTCGCCATTGACATCGTTGGGCATGCTCTCGAGAGGGAACGCATGGAAGTGGAGACCCGGCAGAAGGCCCGGGAGCGCAAGATCCGGACCTTCGATAATCCGGGAAGCCTGGTCGAGATTGACTCCATCCTGTCCCGCCATCATTACTCCGACTCGATGCTGATTGCCTATCTTCAGGATATCCAGAAGGATCTGAGATACCTGCCTCAGGACGCCTTGCGCTTCGTGGCGCGGCGGGTCAACGTGTCGCTGCCTAGGCTCTACGGCATTGCGACTTTCTACCGATCGTTCAGCTTGCGCCCTCGGGGGAGGCACACCGTCCACGTCTGCCTTGGGACCGCTTGCCACGTCCGGGGAGGCGGCAAACTCTTGGAGAGTTTCGAGCGCATGTTGGGCATTCCGGCCGGCGAGACCACTTATGACGACCGATTCTCGCTTGAATCCGTGCGGTGCGTCGGTTGCTGCGGGCTCGCGCCGGTCTTTATGGTCGATGGACACTTCTACGGCAAGATGACCCAGGAGAAGATCCCGCAGGTCATAAGCCGTTACGAGTGAGCGCTATGAATGATGCGAATGCCGCCAACGGTGTCGGTGCCACCAACGAGCCGACTCGTCCGAGGGCGACGGTCTGCTTCGGAACCGCCTGCGTTGCCCGCGGTGCCCGCGAGGTCTTTGACGCTCTGAAGCGGGAGGCCTCTGCTGGTGCGGGCGGGCCTGAGGTTGCAGTTGCTCGAGGCAAGTGCAACGCCTTCTGCGACCGAGGGCCGATGGTTACGGTTGAACCCGGCGGCACAGTCTATAGCCGCGTCAGAGCGGCGGACGCTGGCGATATCTTGAAGCATCTTGCCGCCGGAAAGGTGCTGCGCAAGCTGGCGGTCGCCACTCGGCCCGGGTTGGATTCCGTGCCTCTGCTTGCGGATACAGGCTTCTTCAAGAATCAGGTGCTGATCGCCATGCGCAACCGCGGGCGCATCGATGCCGAGAGCATCGATGACTATATCGCCAATGAAGGCTACCTGGCGCTGGCCAAGGCTTTGACCGAGATGACTCCCGAAGAGGTGCTGGGAGAGGTTAAGAAGTCGGGGATCAGGGGCCGGGGAGGCGCAGGCTTCCCGACGGGAGTCAAATGGGAAATCTGCCGCAATTCGCCGGGGCCGAACGGCAAGTACGTGATATGCAACGCCGACGAGGGGGATCCAGGTGCCTTCATGGACAGGAGCCTCCTGGAATCCGACCCTCACGCCGTGATCGAGGGGATGATCCTCGGAGCCCTGGCGATCGGCGCCGACTGCGGATACGTCTATGTTCGCGAGGAGTACCCGCTGGCCTGCGAGCGCGTGATCAAAGCCATAGAAGCTGCGCGGGAACGCGGTCTCCTCGGCAGCAACATCCTGGGCACCGACTTTTCGTTCGATATCAACGTGGTGCGTGGGGCGGGCGCCTTCGTCTGCGGGGAGGAAACTGCGCTGATGGCTTCGATCGAGGGCAAGGAAGGACGTCCTCGGCCGAGGCCGCCCTTCCCAGCTCAGAAGGGGCTCTGGGGCAAGCCGACCAACATCAACAATGTCGAGACCTGGGCCAACGTGCCGCCCATCGTCTTGAGAGGTGGCTCCTGGTATGCCTCCCTGGGTACCGAGAAAAGCAAGGGCACCAAGGTCTTTTCGCTGGTCGGCAAAGTCAAGAACACGGGCCTGATCGAAGTCGAGATGGGCACAACGCTCCGGCAGATTGTTTACGATATCGGCGGTGGCATCCTGAAGGACAAAAAACTCAAGGCCATCCAGAGCGGTGGGCCTTCGGGCGGGTGCATACCCGCCGATCTGATCGACCTGCCTGTAGATTACGAGGAGCTCTCCAAAGCCGGTTCAATCATGGGTTCGGGCGGGCTGATCGTGATGGATGAAGAGACCTGTATGGTCGATGTCGCGCACTACTTCGTCAGCTTCCTCGAGGAGGAATCCTGCGGCAAGTGCACGCCCTGCCGGGAAGGCATAACACGGATGCGCGAAATCCTCGGACGAATCGTCAAGGGAGAGGGCAAGCGGGGAGATTTGGAGTTGCTGGAGGACCTGGGCAAGGTGATCAAGGACGCGTCGCTCTGCGCCCTGGGGGGAACCGCTCCCAATCCCGTCCTCACCACGCTCAAGTACTTCCGCGACGAATACGAGGCCCACATCTTCAAGAAGCGCTGCCCGGCCAAGGTGTGCAAGGCCCTGATAGTCTATCGGGTGGTTCCCGAGAAGTGCACGGGCTGCCAGCGGTGCGTAAGGGCGTGCCCGGTCCAAGCAATATCCGGTCCGAGGTCGCAGCCCCATAATCTGGATCCGACCAAGTGCATCAAGTGCGGCGCCTGCTATGAGGTCTGCAGGTTCGACGCAATTGCAGGCGACGCCATCTACGTGGAGTGAGCCATGGCCAGTGACGTGATCGTTGTGACACTTGACGGCAAGAAGCGGCGGTTTCGCCGCGGCCAGAGCGTGCTGGAGGGCGCGCGCGCGAGCGGCGCCCAGATCCCGACCCTTTGCTATCATGAGGCCCTGGAAGCGGTCGGGGCCTGCCGGCTGTGCGTGGTCGAGGTGACCCAGGGAGGAAGGACGCGGACCATGGCCTCATGCGTAACTCCCGCCGAGGATGGCATGATTATCGCGACCGCCACGCCACACATCGTTGCCACCCGGAAAATGATCATGATGCTGCTCCTGGCGCGCTGCCCTACGATTGACGTCATCAAGCGGCTGGCGCGGGAGATGGGGATCAAGACGAACCCGTTCCCCAAAGGGGATGAGGACTGTTTCCTGTGCGGCATGTGCGTCAGAGCCTGCGCCGAGATAGTCGGTGTGGGAGCGATCGGCATAGCGTACCGAGGGCCCAAGAGCGAAGTCCAGCCGCCGTTCGGACAAGAATCTAATGTCTGCATCGGCTGCGGGACTTGCACCACCATCTGCCCGGCCCGAACCTTTGATTTGGCCAAGGTCTTTGCCCGGCGGAGCATGCACAAGGTTGGTGGAGCCCCGGAAATCATAAGATGCACGGTTTGCGAAGACCATTACACGGGCACTTAGGTCCAGAGAACTATGTAGGCGGTAGGGAGGCAGGATGGTTCGAAAGGGCTGCCAGGACCGAGCCAAAGAGGCCGGCGTGGGTGTGATCCTCTGTGGGTGTGGGGGTGAGATGGCGCGCCTGGTCCAGATGGACAGCTTGGAACGGAGCATCCGGGCGAATCGCCAGGTCAGGCTCTTGGCGACCGGCCCCTATCCCTGTTCGAAGACCGAGATCGAGAAGCTAGGCGCAGCCATCGCCAAGCGGAAGCTGGATCGGATAGTGGTCGCCGGTTGCAGCGAGCGCCTCTTCGGGCGGTTCTTCAGGACGGAGCTCGCGCGTTTCGGCGTCGAGCCGTCGCTCGTCGCCTTCGCCGACATCAAGGACTTGAGCGCCCTGGTACACCGGGGTTCCAAGGCCGCTCGGACGGCTCGGGCCTTGGATCTGGTGCGGGCGGCTGTCACCGAGCTGGCTACGGCGAGCCGGCTCGAGACCATTGAGACGGCAATCCGGCCGGCCTGCGTCGTGTTGGGCGGAGGCGTAGCCGGGTGCGGCGCGGCGGTGGCGCTGGCCTCGAGAGGGGTCAAAGTCGTCCTGGTGGAGAGCCGCGACCAAGTCGGCGGCATGGTCCGGGACTTGAACGTGGTTTACCCTTCCTACCAGTCGTCGGGCGAGTTTGTCGAGGGCCGGCGAGCCGAACTGGAAGCTGCAGGGGTTCAAGTGATCACGGGGATGCGGCCGGTGGCTGTCAAGGGCCACGTCGGCGATTTTGAGATCGAGCTTGAGCCGGAGGCAGCCGGGGAGGCACGGGATAGGACCAAGCTTAATGCCGGAGCGATAATCGTCGCGACAGGC
Source organism: bacterium (assembly GCA_035542695.1). Classification (GTDB taxonomy): domain Bacteria; phylum Arandabacterota; class Arandabacteria; order Arandabacterales; family Arandabacteraceae; genus DATKKY01. The sequence goes on from DATKKY010000051.1 coordinate 9,226, forward strand.
GCGAGCCTCCTGGTCCCGGCAGGGCTCTTCGGTTACGGGCAGGATCGGCGCGTGATCACCCAGATGGATCTGGAGGCCATCCTCAGGCGCGGCGAGAACCCCGGCAAGTCGATTGTGATGATCCAGTGCGCCGGCTCGAGGATCCCGGAGCGGCCTTACTGCTCGCGGGTCTGCTGCACGGCTTCGATAGTCAATACCATCTTCATCAAGCAGAAATTCCCGGACGCCAAGATCACGGTGCTGTCGCGGGGTTTCGCCGAGTACGCCGGTGACCTGGACAGGGCCCGGCAGATGGGCGTTGAGATAATAAGGTACTCGCCCGAGCGGGCGCCTCAGATCAAGGACGGCTGGGTCGAGGTGTACGACGAGATTTCAGAGATGGAGGCCCGCATCCCGTTTGATCTGGTAGTGCTGGCGGTAGCGATGGTGCCCTCCGAGTCCACCAAGGCCCTGGCCAAGATGGTCAAGATGCCGACCGATGTCTTCGGCTTCATGTTGGAGCCCCATCTCAAGCTCAGACCTGAGGAGGCCGTGCCGCGTGGCATCTTTGTCGCTGGCTGCGCGCACTGGCCGGCCACCATCACCGAGTCAATAGTGCAAGCCTACAGTGCCGCCTCTCGCGCTTTCGATCTCATCAAGGCTGGCAAGGTGGCAAGGGCGGTTCGCACGGTCAACCTGGACGCTGAGTACTGCCGGGGCTGCGGCAAGTGTGCCGAGGTCTGCCAGCACGGAGCGATAGACCTGGTGGTTGAGGAGGACGGCCTCAAGCGAGCCCAGCTGGTTCCAATTGCGTGCACTGGCTGCGGCGTGTGCGTTTCCGTCTGCCCGTCGGGCGCGGCCACGATAAGCCCGGGGAGCCGCAGCAGGCCCCGCGTGGCAGCCGCCGTGAATGCCCCGCGTGCCCCGCATGGTGCTCGGGGAGGCGCTGGCGAGCCTGCTGCCAAGGCCGCCACGGAGGTTTGATACGAAGACGCGAGTTGCCTTAGTCGCCTGCACCTGGCATCCGCTCGCGGCGATCGAAAACGCCGCCAAGGACGGCTTGAGTTACGATCCCGGCGTCCAGGTGGTCACGACCAAGTGCACGGGGGTGGTGACGGTGGCGTTTCTCTTGAGGCTTTTCGCCAAAGGCTATGACGGAGTGCTGGTCCTGGGGTGCGCTGATGGTGACTGCCATTATTACAACGGGGGCGAACGCTGTAAGGCGATCGTGGAGGAAACCGGTGAGATCCTCGAAATATCGGGTATCCCGAAGGAGAGGCTGGGCTTTCACCAGGTCGCGAACAGCACCTCGGCTGAGTTCGAAAAAGCTCTGAAATCGTATCTCAAGCAATTCAAGGATCTCGGCACAGGGAGGAGGAAGCTTGCTGCGGGAAGCCATCGATAA
>DATKKY010000052.1:0-3997 GCA_035542695.1 bacterium
CGCGGGGCGACGTCAACGTTCGGCCTGGTTTGGCGACAAAGGCACAACTCGACACTCGATGCCATTTGTCGCGCTGGAAACGCCGCGAGTTTCTCATTGTGCGCTGCTGCTCGCTCCTTCCGAGGCTAGAGGGCCCCTGCGTCGTACACGGTATTGCCGCCGGCGACGGTCATCAGCACGCGCAGGTCGATGATCTTGTGCGGGTCCATTGCCAGGATATCGCCATCGATGATGCAGAAATCCGCCGCCTTGCCCGGCTGGATCGAGCCCTTGACATGCTCCTTGTGGTCGAGCCAGGCGCCATTGACCGTGTAGGTGCGAAGGGCCTCCGGCACCGTGATGCACTGTGCTGGCCCACTGGGTCTGCCGGTGGCCTTAGATTCACGGAGCACGGCGCCTTGTATCCCCGGCCTCCAGTCCGGATAGACCACCGGGGCATCTGAGCTGTTCGCGACGCAGACACCCGCATCCAGCATCGTCCGCAGCGGCCAGTGATAGGCGGCCCGCTCTGCGCCGACGACCGTCTCCATGAGGTCGGAGATCGTCCACTTGATCCCTGACTGTACGTTGAAGGCCAGATTGCAGCCGGTGCGGCGGCCGAAATCGGCCACCTTGTCTATCGTCTCCGGCCGAGCGAAATCGCTGTGGATGACGTAGTGGCGGGCATCCCACCGATCGGCGGCGATGCACTTCATGTACTCGTCGGTGATGATGTCGATCGTCCGCTCACCGCAACTGTGAATACCGACCTGCATCCGGTTGGCATGGGCCAGGCGGATCGCTTCACGCAGGCTGTTCTCCTGTTCGTCCAGCGTCTTTCCTTCCGTGACCAGCAGACCGTACGTGCCATCGACGTAGGGCTGCCACATCAAGGCTGTCTTGAGCGGCGGTATGCCGTCGGCGACGAGCTTGACGCCGCCGACCTTGAGCCACTCGTTACCGAAGTTCGTCCTCGCGCCAACGTACCGGAACGCGCCCTTCATCGATTCCAGGCCACCCAGCATCAACAGCATGTTCACTCGGCAGGTCCACCGGCCGTCGCGGAAGGACTCATCGTAAACGTCGTTGTAGCATGCCCATTTCTCGCGGTCGGTGCCAGCGTCGGTGAAGCTGGTGATTCCCAGCGAGCTGAGCTCGGCCATCGCACTAACCAGGGCCTGCTTCCGCTGTGCATACGACCATGATGGCATCACTGACCGCACCACCGCGCTGGCTCGCTCGAAAAGCAGACCGCTGGGCTCGCCTTCCTCAGTCCGACCGATGCGTCCTCCCACCGGGTCCGGCGTGTCGCGGGTGACGCCTGCCAGCGAGAGGGCCAGGCTGTTGACCAGCGCGCGGTGCCCGGAGTACTCCTGGAGGAAAACCGGGTTGGCTGGTGCAGCCATATCGAGATCTGTCTTGCCCGGTTTCCGCCTGGCGTCGGCGAGACACTCCTCAAGGTACCCCTCATCCCACCCGTCACCGACGATCCAATCTCCCGGCTTCGAGACCCGCGCCTTCTCGGCCACCATTTTCGTGATGTCGCCGATGGAACGCACGACTGGGAACCGCACATCTAGCGAGAGCGGAGGCCGCGAGAGCGCCCAGTCCGACATGTGGCAATGAGAGTCGTTGATTCCCGGTAATACAGTGGCGCCCTTCAGGTCGACCGTCCGGGTTCGGCGGCCGGACAGACCACGTATCTCATCCGTTGCCCCCACGGCCACGATCACGCCGCTCTTGACCGCGATCGCTCGCGCAATGGAGAATCCGTCGTCGACGGTAATGACCTTTCCGTTAATGAAGATAGAATCTGGGCTGAAGAGGTCAGGTCTCTTCGGCGTGTCCATCATGGCTCATCTCCTTAGCCCACAAGACGGAGGGCCGCCGACTGCAATGTACTATTGACGACACAAGAAATCAAACGCGGCGACGATCCGGCCTGGATGCCCAAGAGGTCAACGACTCCGAGACTTGGCGGTCACCGCGCACTGCAGACCGGTGGCCAGGGCCGGCCGTCCAGGAGCTTGCGCGGATCGCACGTCTGGCCGGTTCCAGAGCGCCTTCGCCGACCTGCATCACAATCGGGCGAATCGTCTGCCCCGACAGATCTAGCTGCCACGTTGACAACTGCCCAAGTCGGAAGTAAGCTTTCGCTACACGCTGAGTCAAGAACCGTTTGGCTGCACTGGACAATCGCCGAAGTCTCAGTCAGGCAGACCATTAAGGGGGCGCGAGAGATGGCACCGGCAAGATCGAGAGAAGGAATGTCAGTCGAAGACCGGAAGTTAAAAGAGGAGATCGAAAAGAAGCACGGCAAATCCGTCGAAGAGCTTTACCAGGAGAGGGAAAAGAGGATATACGATGCCATTACCCTCAAGGTCCCAGACAGGGTGCCGGTTCTTTTTGGTGGCACTTACCCGGCGTGCGCACACGTCGGCATACCCTTCTCAAGTGTCTACTATGACGCCCCAGCCTGGAAGAGTGCAATGAAAAGGATGATGGTGGACTATGGGCCTGACGCATATGGGACCATCACAGCTGGGGCTGGTACGGCCCTTGATATTCTCGATTCAAACTACAACTGGCATCCCGGGGGCAGACTCCCTCCGAATATTCCCCACCAGATAAATGAGCAGGAGTTCATGAAAGAGGACGAGTATGACCTCTTTCTCTTTGACCCTTCCGATTACATAATCCGCTACTGGCTGCCGCGAGTGTACAACTCGATGAAGCCGTTGGCCAAGCTCCCACCGATTATGGATCTGGGCACAAACGCGGAGTCTGTTGTCACACTCCTTGACTCACCGGAATTCGAGCAGTTTGCCAGCGCCATGAAGAAAGCGGGCGGAGAAAAGAGGAAATGGGACCAGGCGGTAGGCGACTTCAACAAGGACATGGCATCTCTCGGTTTTCCCCAGGACCCATTCTGGCGCCGACAGGGAGGTGTCCAGCCGCCCTTCTCCGGTTTTTCCAATAGCTTTCGGGGCTTCCGGGGCGTGGTCATCGACATGTTCCGCCGGCCGGACAAGCTAAAAGCGGCCCTTGAGAAGTTGCTGGAGTTTCGGACTCGCCGGGCGAGACCGGCGGTCAAGCGGGACGACAAGCCTGCGATGGGCGGATCCGGAGAAGCTCACAGGGTTTCCGATGAATTCTTATCGAAGAAGCAGTTTGAGGAGTTTGTCTGGCCCTACTGGAAACGGGCCATTCAAACAACCTTTGATCTAGGCTATGACGTCATCGCCATGCTGATGGAAGGGAGGCGGGACAACCAGCTGGGGTACCTCACCGAGTTCCCTCGGGGAACCTTCTATCTCCGTGTTCAAGACACAAATATGTTTCGAGCCAAGGAGATCCTGGGTGACCGCGCCTGCCTGGCCGGCAATGTGCCTATTTCACTATTGTGCGCCGGCTCGCCCTCAGAGGTTGAGGATTACTGCAAGCAGCTGATACGGGTCTGCGGGAAGAACGGCGGCTTTATACTGACCACTTCAACAACTGGTTACGGAGAGACCAAACCAGCAAACGTCAAGGCGATGATAGATTCCGTTGAAAAATACGGACGATATTAGTCTGCATACGAGAGACGGGCTCCAGGTCACAGCCAACCGTCATCAACGAGCGGAGTTGACTTCACCTTTGTCCAGATGGTGACCTTCGGCCCAAACTGGACTCGTCTGTCCCTGACCACGCTCAGGCCGTGATGGCGATGTCAGAAGGACTCCTCTTTAGAGTATCCCTCAGGGTCCGTCTGCCGTCCTTCTCCGGTGACGATTCGAGCGATTGTCCCAGCTAGCAGGACGCTGCCTCGCGAGCGAACCGTTGCACCCACGCGAGCGGTCCAAGGGTTGGACTCGTCGAACGTGCAGGGGCTCACAGGTCGCAGAGGGAACACTCCCAGCTTCTTGCGAAGAGAGCGTCCTCGAAGCCGCCCTCGTACTGAGCTTCACCGTCTCGGTCGCGCTAGTTGGCATGAATCACCATGCTGTCCCGCCGACAGTGGTGTTGCGTACCCAGT
>DATKKY010000053.1:0-12235 GCA_035542695.1 bacterium
GTAATGTATCAAGATAAGGAACGGCTCAGGGGACTCCTTGATCATACGAATCGCTACATCCGTGGTCGTCTGCGCGGACCTTGTCTTCTTCTCTTCGACGCTCAGCTCTTGGATGCCCTGGGTGACTTGGTATTCGCCGCACACGGCGTTGATGTTTATAAGCCCGATCGTGTGGTAGCCGGAGCGGGCCAGCACCTCGGGCAGGGTCAGGAAGGAATCGGCGAGGACCGATTCCCAATCCAGCACCTGATGCTCGAACGGATAGAGCGAGGTCAACACGCTCGAGAAGGAGGTCTTGGTCCAAGGCGCGTGGGATATAACTGTCTGGAAGACTGCGCCCCGGCGTGCCAGGGCGTCGATCTGCGGCGAGGTCGGCCTCTGGTAGCCGTAACAGCCCAGGTGATCGGGCCGGAGGGCATCAACGATGATGAGGACGACGTTGGGCCGCGACCCGTCCGCTCCCGCGACGCAGCGTGCCGGCGTGAGGCTCCCGCCAACAGCCAGGCAGACCAGGGCTACGCACGCCCAGACCGTTCGCGCTGAGTCCCACACAAATGCATCCTCCACACCAGGAACGGCATCCATGCCTGCTCCCGATCGCCAATGCCAATTGTACCACAAGCGGCCGACGCCGGCAACGCTCTCCGGCCTCGGAGGGCGTGGGGGCGGGCGGCGACAAGATCACCGTGCCGTAAATGTTGCAACCGGCATGGAGGGGGCGTAAAATGTGCGAGCGAGGCGATCTTCCTCGAGAGGGGTGAGCATGCCCGGGGAGCAAGTACCGCTGGATGCGGAAGTTTCGGCTGCACCCAGTCTTACCGTCAGGCTGGCCAGATATGTGCCGACTCTGGTCCTGGCAGGGCTCGCAATCCATTGGCTGCTGCCGCAGTGGGCGACCTTCCAGAACTCCTTCGAGGTGATCAAGCGGATGTCCGTCATCGCGGTCGCGGGTGCTGCCCTTGCCCAGATCCTGAGCTACGTCAGCACTGGATACGTAATCCGGTTGCTGGTGGCCTGCGTTGGCAACCGCATCTCGGTCGTGCGATCAATGGTGGTCGCAGTGGCTGCGGCGAGCATTGGCTTGGTTGCAGGGGGCGTGGTGGGTAGCGCTGCTGCGGCCTACCGTTTGATAAGGCGTGGCGGCGTATGTCGCGCGGGAGGGCTCCTGGCGGGGTGGGTGCCGCCGCTCTTCAATAACGCTGTGCTCTTGATCCTCAGCTTGCTGGGCCTGCTGGAGATGCTGATACTTCGGGACCTCCCACGTGCGGTTGCCATCAGTTTCGGTGTTCTCGGTCTGTTGTTGGCAGGTTTCGCCGGCATCATAGTCTGGGGTGTCTATCACCGCTCCAAGCTCAGAGCGCTGGCCGAGAGGCTCGCGGGACGGTGGGCAGTCTTTCGTCACCGCCGGTATGACCCCACGTCCACCGATACGGGTCTCGAGCACATCTTCCAGGCGTGGGACCTGTTCAGGTCGGGCGGATGGCGAGGTCCGGCGATCGCGGCGTTCTTCAATTGTCTCTTTGACATGCTTACGCTTTATCTCGTCTTCGTAGCTGCCGGCCATCCGATAGGCCCTGGCATGTTGCTGGCCGGGTATGGTCTGCCGCTCCTGATTGGCAAGTTCACCTTCCTCCCTGGCGGCATAGGTGTGGTGGAGGGTGGTATGGTGGCCATGTACACTGCGCTCGGGGTTCCTCACGCTGTCACCGTTATCGGGATCATAGCCTATCGCATCCTTTCGTTCTGGCTGCCAAGCCTCCTGGGATTTCCGCTTTTCGCCTACATGCTGCACGCTGGGCAGGTCGACCCTGATGCCGAACCTGAAAATGCCCGTCCTTAACCCATTTCGACACCCGCTCAAATTCGCACCGGCGCGGCGCGATGCTTTCTCCGAGTCCTTGCTCCGCCTCGCGAGGGAGGACGGCGAGGCCGTCTTGAGGGAGCTCAAGTCGAACCTCTCCGGCCTGGACCAGTCGGAGGCCGAAGCTCGCGCCAGAGAACATGGTGCGAACGAGATTGCCAGGGAGAAACGTCCCTCGGCTCTGGCGCGCTTGCTGGGCACGCTCAGGAATCCGCTGGTGCTGCTGCTAGTGGCGCTGGGAGTGATTGCTTACCTCACCGGGGACTTGCGTGCGACCTCCGTGATCTTCGGGATGGTGGCTCTAGGTGTGGTGCTGCGCTTCTTCCAAGAGATGCGGGCCGACAGCGCGGCCGAGAAGCTCCGAGCGATGGTCACCAACACGGCAACCGTGGTGCGCGGCGGCGTGGGAATCGAAGTGCCGCTCAAGGAGGTCGTCCCCGGCGACATTGTGTGGCTGGCAGCAGGTGACATGGTGCCGGCCGACGTAAGGGTGCTGTCGGCGAAGGACCTCTTCCTGAACCAGGTGGCCTTGACCGGCGAAGCCCTTCCGATGGAGAAGACGGGCAAGCCACCCACCGCAGATATCGAGAATCCCCTTGAGCTAGCCGACATCTGTTTCCTGGGGTCCAACGTGGAGAGCGGGTCGGGAACGGCGGTCGTGGTCCACACGGGCAGCCGGACTTTCTTCGGGTCGCTGGCGGCGAGCATCCTGGGGGAGCGCCAGCTCACCAGCTTCGACAAGGGGGTCAATAAGTTCACCTGGTTGATGATCACCTTCATGGTGGTGATGGTCCCCGCGGTCTTTCTGATCAATGGGCTCAGCAAGCACAATTGGCTGGAGGCTTTCCTGTTTGCCCTGGCCGTGGCCGTCGGACTGACGCCCGAGATGCTGCCCATGATCGTGACCGTCAATCTCTCCAAGGGCGCTCTCGCGATGGCCCGCAAGAAGGCGATCGTCAAGCGGCTGGCCTCGATCCAGAACTTCGGGGCGATGGACGTGCTGTGCACCGACAAAACCGGCACCATCACACAAGGCAGGATCGTGCTGGAGAAGCATCTGGACGTTCAAGGAGAACCCAGCGAGAAGGTGCTGCACTACGGCTACCTCAACAGCTACCACCATACCGGGCTCAAGAGCCAATTGGACGAGGCGGTTCTCGACCATGAGGAGTTGGAGGAAAGGCTCAAGGCCAAGGAGAAGTACCGCAAGATCGATGAGATTCCTTTCGACTTCGTCCGCAAGCGAATGTCGGTGGTGGTGGAGGACAAGGCGGGGCTGAATACGCTGATCACGAAGGGTGCGGTCGATGTGGTGATGGACCTGTGCAGCCGCGTGGAGATCGGCGGGCAAGTGGTCCCGATGCTGCCTGAGCACATGGCTGCGGGCCAGAGGATCGCACGCTCCTTGAACGGCCAGGGATTTCGGGTGATTGCGTTGGGCTACAAGGAAATGCCGGGTGCTCCGGATGAGCCCGTCTATTCGGTCAAGGATGAATGCGACCTGATTCTGTTGGGCTTCCTTTCCTTCCTTGACCCGCCAAAAGCCACCGCCCGCGAGGCTTTGAAGCGGCTGGGTGCGCTGAATGTCGACGTCAAGATCCTGACCGGCGATAACGAAGTGATCACTGGCTACATCTGCGGGGAAGTGGGCATGCCCGTGGAGCGCATCTTGCTTGGCCCTCAGGTCGAAGCCATGTCCGATCGCGACCTGGCCGAAGCGGTCGTTGCAACCAGCGTGTTTGCCAGGCTGGTCCCGGCCCATAAGGAGCGCATCATCCATGCGCTTCAGCGCAAGGGTTGCGTGGCTGGCTTCATGGGCGACGGCATCAACGATGCCCCGGCGCTCAAGGCTGCCGATGTGGGCATATCGGTGGACGGCGCGGTGGATATTGCCAAGGAGTCATCCGATATCATCCTGCTTGAGAATGACCTGCTGGTCCTGGAGCAAGGGGTGCTGGAGGGCCGGCGGGTGTTCGGCAACATCATCAAGTACATCAAGATGGCTGCCAGCTCCAACTTCGGCAACATGCTGAGCGTTGTCGGAGCCAGCGCGTTCCTGCCTTTTCTGCCCATGCTGCCGATTCAGGTGCTGACCAACAACCTGCTTTACGACTTTTCGCAGACTTCCATTCCGACGGATGCAGTCGATGCCGATTGGCTGGCACGGCCCAGGAAGTGGACGATCGGCGAGATCCGGCGGTTCATCGCTTTTGTCGGTCCGATAAGTTCGATCTTTGATTATGTGACCTATTTCATCATGCTATACCTGTTCCACTGCTGGACCAATCCGGAGTTGTTCCACACCGGCTGGTTTGTGGAGTCAATCTTCACTCAGACCCTGGTGATTCATGTGATCCGCACCAACAAGATTCCGTTCGTCCAGAGTCGGGCTAGCTGGCCTCTGGTTGCGACATCGGTGGCCATCGTGGTGGCAGGGGCTTGGCTCACGGTTTCGCCCCTGGCGGGCACCCTTGGCTTTGTGAGGCTTCCCGCTCTGTACTGGCCCCTGCTGGCCGCCATCTTGCTGAGCTATGTCGTTCTGACCCAGGCAGTGAAGGCCTGGTTTGTACGCAGGTTTGGGGACTGATCGCAGCCTCGATCGGAGGTGGAGAGCCCCACACGGCAGGGCTGGCATGGGCCGGCGCGGGGTCACGCTCAGCCCTTGACAGGTGATCCGGGACTCGTTAAGATGCACTTGAATCAAGGGCCTTCGGGGCGGGGTGAGAGTCCCCACCGGCGGTTAGAGCCCGCGAGCAGCAGATAGGTGGCTGCAGACCCGGCGGAATTCCGGGGCCGACGGTAGAGTCCGGAAGGGAGAAGGTTCCGTTGAGCAGTGCGTAGACCCGAAGCCTGACTTCGGGTTTTGTTTTTGTGGGGGGCCAAGATGCGCTGGGAGAGATGGCAGCGAGAGCTAATGCTCGACGCCCTGGCGCTCGCCCGGCTCGGCAAGGGTAAGACCCATCCTAATCCAGCGGTGGGGGCGGTGGTGGTAAAGGACGGCGAGATTGTGGGCCGCGGCTTCCACAGGGGATGGGGGCTTGATCACGCCGAGGTCGAGGCGATGCGCGATGCGGGTGAGCGTTGCCGGGGAGCGGATCTCTATGTAACGCTCGAGCCCTGCTCTCACTATGGCAAGACCCCGCCGTGCGCGGATGCCATCATCAGACGGGGCATTCGGCGCGTGTTCGTTCCGGCGCTGGACCCTAATCCGGTGGTCAACGGCAGGGGAATCAGGGCGCTCAAGCGCGCGGGCATACCCGTCGCCATTGGGCTCGAGGCCCAAGCTGCGGTCAGACTCAATGAGGAGTACTTCAAGTTCATGAAGACCGGCCGGCCCTTTGTGACCATGAAGATCGCTCAGACCTTGGACGGCAAGATCGCCACCCGCACGGGCAATGCACGGTGGATCACTTCCGAGGCTTCGCGGAAGCTGGTGCGGTCGATGCGTGCCGGGGCGCAGGCGGTGCTGGTGGGTGCGAGAACGGTCGTGCAGGATGACCCTATGCTGCTCTCTCAGCCCAAGCGGAAGCACAACTACGTGCGGTGCGTGCTGGACACCGAGCTCGGGGTACCCCGAAGAGCCCGGATCGTGAAGTCGGCGAAGGCTTTTCCAGTCGTGGTGTACAGCGGGAAATCTCCTGAGCGAAGGGTATCAGCGCTTGAGCGGGCCGGAGTTACCGTGAAACGAGTCAGGCAGGCTTCGCCGCACCGGCTTGATCTTGACGCAGTCTTGAGCGATCTCGCGGCGCTCGGGGTAATGCACGTGTGGGTCGAGGGCGGGAGCGCGGTCTTCACCTCGTTTGTAGAGCGCTCTCTCGTAGATAAGCTGGTTGTCTTCACATCTCCCGGTGTGATGGGCGATGGTGGCAGCCTCAGCTCGTTTGGCGACCTCGGGGTCCGCACGCCTGACCGCTGCCCGCGGTTCACCGTTGATGAGCTCGAGTGGGTCGGAGGCGACCTCGTGCTCACGCTCTATCCGCTCGGGGGCAAGCGGCGGGCGAGGCGCCGGCCCGGTGGCACCGGAAGTGGGGCTTAAGCCATGTTCACAGGCATAATTGCCGAGGTTGGAAGGGTGACGGGGGTGGCCCACGGGGCGGGTGCCACTCGTTTCACCGTGGAGAGCCCCCGGCTTGCCGCGGGGCTCGAGCCGGGAGCCAGCGTGGCCGTAAATGGAGCCTGCCAGACGGTCACTGACACCCGCGGGGCTGTCTTCTCCTTTGACTCGGTCGCCGAAACCTTGCAGCGAACTAATCTCGCAGGTCTCGGCCGAGGATCGCGCGTCAACCTTGAATTGGCTTTGAGGCTGGGTGATCGGATATCGGGGCACCTGGTTTCGGGCCACGTTGACGGTACGGGAGTGGTGAGAACAAAACGGAGCGCAGGGCCGCACAACCTGGATTTCGCAATCTCGGTTCCTCGGGAGCTCACGGCGTACATCCATGAGAAAGGCTCGATCTCGCTCGACGGTGTGAGCCTGACGGTCAAGTCGGTCCGTGGCTCGCTGGTCGAGGTGACGGTGATACCCTACACCCTGGAGAACACCATCATCAAGGACTGGAGGGTGGGCAGCATCGTCAATATCGAGGTTGACCAATTGGCCAAGTACCTCAGTCCGAGGCCTGGGGCAAAGTGAGGTGGAATGGCGTGGACAGATTCAACACGATTGAAGAGGCTATTTCCGACGTCCGTGACGGCAAGATGGTGATCGTGGTGGACGATGAAGACCGTGAAAACGAGGGGGACTTCATCCAGGCTGCCGAGAAGGTGACGGCGGATTCGATCAACTTCATGGCCAAGTACGGGCGCGGCTTGATCTGCGTCCCCATGACCCGGCAAAGGTTGGATGAGATCGGGCTGGGCCCGATGGTGATCGACAACACTTCCAAGATGGGCACTCCTTTCACGACCTCAGTGGACGCTGCCCACCGGACTACCACGGGCAGTTCGGCCCATGACCGGGCGGAGACTGTCCGGGTGCTTATCGATCCCGAGACCAAGCCGACCGATCTCGCAAGACCCGGCCACATCTTTCCCCTGCGGGCGATGGAAGGGGGAGTGCTGAGGAGGGCGGGCCACACCGAAGCCGTGGTCGATCTGGCAAGGCTGGCGGGGCTCTATCCCGCCGGTGTTCTCTGCGAGATCATGGATGACGACGGCAAGATGGCGCGGGTTCCCAGGCTCACGGAGCTGGCCAAGCAGCATGGCCTCAAGCTTGTTACCATTGCTGACCTGATCGAATATCGCCGCCGGCGGGAGGTGCTGGTCAAGTGCATCGCCAAGACGCGACTTCCCAGCAAGTACGGTGATTTCCAGCTCTATCTCTACGAGAGCCTGGAGAGCGACCATCATCACGTAGCTCTAGTCAAGGGTGATCCCTCCAAGGCCGAGAAGCCGCTGGTCAGGGTTCACTCCCAGTGCTTGACTGGCGATATTTTCGGATCGTTGCGGTGTGACTGCGGCGAGCAGCTGGCGCGGGCGCTTGAGATGATCGAGAAGAGCGGCGCCGGCGTGTTCCTCTATATGCGGCAGGAAGGCCGAAGCATAGGGCTCGCCAACAAGATCAGGGCGTACGCGCTTCAGGACCAGGGTCGCGACACGGTCGAGGCCAATGAGGACTTGGGTTTCGCGGCTGATCCGCGCGATTACGGCATAGGAGCGCAGATCCTGGCAGATCTCGGCCTCACCAAGATCCGGCTGCTTACCAACAACCCGCACAAGATCGTGGGCCTCGAGGCTTACGGGCTCGAAGTGGTGGAGCGGGTGCCGATCGAGGTGTGTCCCAATCCCAACAACATTGATTACTTGGCGACCAAGCGAGTCAAGCTGGGTCATCTGCTTGAGAACATCAAGATCGATGAATGAAGGATAAGCGACTGAGGACCTGGAAACTGCGTATGGCAGAATGCGGAGGAGGCTCGACATGGCGAAGGTGTTCGAAGGTGTGCTGGACGGCAAGGGCAGGAAGTTCGGGATTGTCGCGAGCAGGTTCAACGAAGCGATCTCGGTTCGGCTGCTGGATGGGGCACTTGACTGCTTGAAGCGGCACGGCACAGATGAGAATGGAATTGAAATAGCCTGGGTGCCTGGATCTTTCGAGATTCCGCTGGCAGCGCGACGGATGGCGGAGAGTGGCGCCTATGACGGCGTCATATGCCTTGGCGCGCTTATACGCGGTGCGACGCCGCATTTTGATATCATTGCGTCCGAGGTCGCGAAAGGGGTCGCCCGGGCTGCCGACAAGACCGGCTTGCCGGTGGTCTTCGGAGTGATCACCGCCGACTCCATGGAGCAGGCGGTTGAGCGCTCCGGCGGCAAGAGCGGCAACAAGGGCTGGAATGCTGCGTTGTCGGCACTTGAGATGGTAAGCCTGATGGCCCAGCTGAAATCCAAGAGAACTCGGTAAGGAGAAAGCCGATTCCATCGTGACCACGAAAGGCGATGCCTTGAGATCCGAGCGCAGGCGGCATGCCCGAGAAATGGCGGTCAAGATCCTCTACGAAGTGGAGATGGGCAGTCTCACCCGGGAAGAGGCCCAGGCGCGAATCCGGCGCAAACTGCGGCAGCCTGAGACGCGCGACCTCGCCATCGGCTTGGTCAATCAAACGCTTGAGAATATGGCCAGGATTGATAAGATCATAAGCGGAGTGGCCGAGAACTGGGATCTTTCGAGAATGGCAGCGCTGGACAGGAGTATCCTCAGGCTCGGCACGGCGGAGATATTCTATAGCGACGTTCCGGCCAAGGTGGCCATCAATGAGGCCATAGAGATCGCCAAACGCTTCTCCACTGAGGATTCAGGCCGGTTCGTCAACGGCATCCTCGACAGAGTGGCCAGGATCAAGAGTGAAATACGCGATAGTATCTGACATTCATGCAAACCTCGAAGCTCTCGAGGCGGCCCTGGCTGAGATCCGCAGGATTGGGCCCGACAAGGTTTTCTGCCTGGGCGACCTTGTGGGGTACGGCGCCTCCCCCGGCGAATGCATCGAGGCGGCCAGGCCGGTGATGAGGGTCACGGTCGCTGGCAATCATGATCACGGTGCCGCCGGCCTCACCGACATACGGTACTTCAACAGCTATGCCCGCCATGCGGTTATGTGGACAGCCGCGCAGCTGAGCCGCGAACACTTGGCCTATTTGGCTGCGCTGCCGCTCCTCCATGTTGAGGGGTCCAAATTCAGGATTGTCCACGCCACTCCGTCCGACCCCGGGCAGTGGAATTACATCTTCACGCGCGAGCAAGCCCGGGCTGAGTTCAAGGCCTTTCCCGAGCAGATCTGCTTCGTCGGACATTCCCACCAGGCCGGTATCTTTGAAATGGGGGAGGACGGGACCGTCCACCCGGCTGGAGACCACATCAAAGTCCTCAACCGCTCGAGGTATATGGTCAATGTCGGGAGCATAGGCCAGCCAAGGGACGGCGATCCCAGGGGCTGCATTTGCGTTTACGACGAAGCCGCCTCCGAAATTGCCATGATCCGGGTCGCCTACGACGTGGCCGGGGCGCAGAAACGGATAATTGCCGCTGGCCTCCCTCCAATCCTTGCCCAGCGGCTTTCCTACGGTGAGTGACCGTGCTCAATATACTCATCATCAACTGGAGAGACATTAAGAACCCCGAAGCAGGGGGCGCCGAAGTCCATCTGCATGAGATCTCGCGAAGGATGGCAGCCAGGGGGCACATGGTGACGGTGCTTGCATCTGGCTGGGAGGGGGCGCCAGCCGAGGAGGTGGTTGACGGCGTCAGGGTGGTCCGGCGCGGCGGCAAGTTCGCTTTTAACTACCACGTCCCGGGAGCCTCGCGAGCACTGCTGGCACGGGACGGGTTCGACATTGTCGTGGATGACATCAACAAGATTCCTTTCTACACGCCGGTTTACATCAGAAAGCCCATCCTGGCGCTTGCTCATCACCTGTTCGCTGAGACCATATTCCTGGAGACCGCCTTTCCGCTGGCGACCTACGTTTACTTGAGTGAAGCACTGATTCCGCTGGTGTACAAGAAGACTAAGTTCGTCGCTGTCTCCGACAGCACCAGGGATGACCTGGTTCGAAGGGGCATTCCCCGTGCCAACATCAGCGTTGTCTACAACGCGGTCGATCACGACCGGTACACCCCCGGGGATCACCTCAAGGCGCCCGAGCCGCTCCTGGCCTATCTGGGGCGGATCAAGCGTTACAAGCGCATCGACCTGGTGCTGGCTGCTGCCAAGCGAGTGTTCGAGAGGTTCCCTTCGGCCCGGCTCGTGATCGTAGGCTCAGGTGATGGCCTGCCGGAGCTGGTCCGGCTGGCGGGCCGCCTGGGAATTGGCGACCGAGTGGAATTCACTGGCTTCGTCACGGAAGACCGCAAGATAGAGATCTTGAGGCAAGCCCACGTGGTCCTGAATCCCTCAAGCAAAGAAGGCTGGGGCGTCACGGTGACCGAAGCCAACGCGTGCGGGACTCCGGTGGTTGCCAGCAATGTTCCGGGCTTGAGGGATGCTGTTCTTGACGGCAAGACGGGATTTCTCGTGAACTACGGGGATGTCCAGGGCTTCGCGGAAAGGGTCTCGGCGATCCTGGCAAATGATGCGCTGAGAAACCAACTGAGCGAGGCAGCGGTGGCTTGGGCCCGGGAATTCAACTGGGATCGGTCGGCCGACTCGATCCTCAGTGTGATTGCCGATATGGTGCGGACTTCGCAGCGGAGTTAGCCGGAGGCTCGTTTGGCACCCGCCCGCCGGGGCGAGCAGCCTAAAAGGGGGTAGGCAGTCTGAAGGTCTGGAAATACTTGCAAACGCGGTATGCGAGGATCGCGATCAGCACCGGCCTGATCGTCTTCCTGCTCAGCCGTCTCAACCTGGCCAGGACGCTTCACGCCATGCTCAGCGCCCGCTGGGACTGGCTTGTGGTTTCGCTGGCGACCTTCGCGCTGTCGCTGGTCCTGGGCAACGTCCAGTGGATGATGTTGCTGGCCCGGCAGGGCATACACCTGCGCTTTGCGAGGGCGCTATCCTTCTACTTCGTCGGCGCCTTCTTCAATAACTTCCTGCCGGCGAATATAGGCGGAGACGTGGTCAGGATCTACGACGTTTACCGCGATTCTTCCAAGCCGGACCAGGCGATAGCAGCGACCGCCACCGACAGGCTGTTCGGCATGGTAGCCCTGGCCTTGCTCGCGGTGCCAGCCGGGGCCTTGGTCGCCCTGAGGTATCAGAAACTGGGCCTCGAGCGGGACTTCGGGTTGGCCAGTCTGGGCTTGGTGCTGGCCTTTGTGGCCATCCTGACCCTGGCGTGCCTGGTGCTTTTTTCCCGAAAGCTTGCCCGCTTGTTGCGGAACCTGCTGCGTCCTTTCATGATCCGGGGTCTTCACGACCGGTTCAAGCGCATCTACGAGGCTTTTCACCTCTATAGCCGGGCCGGGCGCACGTTGCTCGCGGTGATGTTGGTTTCCCTGATCGTCCAGGCGCTGCGGACCGTGGTCCACTACGAGATTGCCAAAGCCATGAACCTATCTATACCCGCAATCTACTTCTTCCTTTTTGTGCCGGTTATTGCTATCTTCATAGCGTTGCCGATTTCCATAGGTGGTCTGGGCGTCAGGGAAGGTCTCGGTATCTTCTTCTTCTGCAAAGCAGTGCCGGGACTGACCAGCGAGCAGGCGTTTACGATGGGACTCCTGGCTTATGTGGTCGGGGTTGTCGTAAGCCTGGCGGGCGGCGCGATATACTTCGCGCGCGGCCTGGCGCCGGCCCAGATTGAGCGGGAGTTTCAAACTGGGAGGCTCGAGGATGGAGCTGGAAGACAGCCATAGTAGATGGAATCTGATTGTGGCGGCCGCGCTCTTTGTGGTCATCCTGTCGTGCTACCTTGTGATCCTATCTCCGACGGTCTCCTTCTGGGACAGTGGCGAGTTCATAGCAACCGCCACCATCCTCGGTATCCCGCATCCCCCTGGTACTCCTTTCTACGTGCTCGTCGCTCACCTCTTCTCTATGCTGCCGTTCCATGAAAAGGCTTTGGGGGTGAACCTCTTCTCGGCCCTGAGCGGCACCTTCTCTGCGGTCTTCTTGTACCTGATCACGGTCAAACTGCTGGTGATGTGGAGGGGTGTGCCACGATCCAAGCGGGAGAAGGCCATCATCTATGTGTCGGGTGCCTGCGCCGCCATTGCGGGAGCCTTCTCCAGCAGCCATTGGGAAGATTGCATCGAGGCCGAGGTGTACGCGGCATCTTCTCTGCTGATGTCGGTAACCATCTGGCTGATGCTCAGGTGGCTCGAACATCGGCATGAAGAGGGCAGCCGGAACGGCCTGGTCTTGATCTGCTATCTGCTGGCGCTGAGCATAGGTCTCCATTTGGGCACAGGACTGGTGTTACCAGCCTTCATCC
>DATKKY010000054.1:0-7485 GCA_035542695.1 bacterium
GTTTAGGCTTCTACGGGCGCGCCCCGGAAGGCCCGCCGGGCGCGCATCCTGAGGTAGTATAAGATCAAGCCGACGATTGGCAAGCCCAAAACCGGCAACGGTGGCGTCGCCGAGGCTCGAGGCCGATCTGTGGGCGACCCGGCCGGCGGGCACGTGGCTGGCACGGCAAATGGTGCCGTAAATTGACTGAGGCCATCTCTTGCAGGATTCGGACGCGGCAAACCACGGCAATAGCCTGAGGCTTAAGGTCAAGGATCTGGACTGCGCCGATTGCGCTCGAACGCTCGAGCATGTCGCCCGGCGGATCGACGGCGTCAGAGCTGCCAAGGTCAGCGTCGGCCTTTCCCAGTTGGAACTCACGCTGGAGCCCGGTGCCGACGCGAAGGCTGTAGCGCGGGCGCTCCGCCGCAAGGGCTACGACGTGGCCCCGGTGGAGGCGAGGACCCTGGCCCGCAAGCCGGCGCTCCGAGCGGTAGTCTCGCGCCGCAGACTCGTCCTGACATCGGCTTGCGGCATCCTGCTCGTGGCCGCGCTCTTCGCGTGGCTCGTCCATGCGCCCTCGGTTCTCGTTCGCATCCTGCTGGTGGGGGCGGCAGCTGCGGGCTTGCCGCTCAGTCTCTGGAGAGCCGTCAATGCCATCCGAAGCCTTTCCATTGACATGAATGTGTTGATGACTGTCGCTATCGCTGCGGCGGCTGCCATCGGCGACTGGGAGGAGGCCGCCGTAATTGCCTTTTTGTTTTCGATAGCCAACATCCTCGAGGCCCTGGCTATGGCCCGGACCCGCAAGGCAATCGAGGGCCTCGCGAGCCTCTCGCCCGATCGTGCGACGGTTCGGCGCGGCAGCGAACATGCGGTGGTCGATGCCGATCTCGTCAAGCCCGGCGAGGTCATCATCGTTAGGCCCGGCGAGCGGATCCCGCTAGAGGGCAAGGTGATCGTGGGGACCACCTCAGTTGACGAGAGCCCCATCACCGGAGAATCCATGCCGGTGACCAAGCAGCCGGGTTCGGTGGTCTTTGCGGGTACAGTCAACGAGGAGGGCTTGATCGAGGTCGAAGTCACCAAGCCCAAGGAAGAAAGCACCCTGGCCCGGATCATCCACTTGGTTGAACATATCGCTGAGACCAAGGCCCCCATAGAGCGCTTCGTGGACCGCTTCGCCGCGATCTATACCCCCGTGGTTGTGCTTGGCGCTGTCCTGGTCGCGGTCGTCCCTCGGGCAATGGGCATCCAGGGTGACTGGACCTATCGAGCAATCGTGATGCTGATAATCGCCTGCCCGTGCGCGCTGGTGATAGCGACGCCGGTTGCGGTCGTGTCGGGGCTCACTTCGGCTGCCAGGCGGGGCATCCTTATCAAGGGCGGCGTCCATCTCGAGGAGGCCGCCCGCATCTCGGCGGTCGCGCTCGACAAGACCGGCACCCTGACCGAAGGGCGCCCCGCTGTCTCTGCGGTCAGGCCTCGTCCCAACGTCAGCGAGGAGCGGCTCGTCCGCGCCGCGGCCGCGATCGAATCCGGCTCGACCCATCCTCTGGCGGGAGCCGTCCTGGCCGAGGCCCGTCGGCGCGGGATTCATTGGGCAGAGCCAAGCGACGTCGCTGCCATGACCGGCATTGGTATCGCCGCGACCCTTGAGGGCAAGCGCTACTATGCCGCCAAGCCTGAGTACTTCAGGGAGCGGTTCGGCTCTGAGGCTCTCCAAGGAGCCCCAGCTCCGGACCGAACCAGCCTCACGGTCGGCACAGACACCGAGGTCTTGGGCGAGATCGAATTCACTGACCAGGTCCGCGAGGGCGCGCGGGAGACCCTCGCATCACTCAGAGGCCTAGGCATCAAGCAGCTTATAATGGTGACCGGCGACAGGGGGGAGGTCGCCGGGACGGTGGCTCGCGACCTGGGCGTGGACGAGTACTACGGCGATCTCCTGCCGGAGGCCAAAGTGGAGTTGGTGGAGAGAATGAAGGCTGCCCGGGGGCATGTTGCCATGGTGGGCGACGGCGTGAACGATGCTCCGGCCCTGGCTGCAGCCAACCTCGGCATCGCCATGGGGGCTGCAGGTTCGGACACGGCGATTGGAACCGCCGACGTGGCGCTGATGGCAGATGACCTCAGAAACCTGGTGCCGCTCTTTGCGGGTGCCCGCAAGGTCAAGCGCGTGACCGGGGAGAACATCGGTTTCGCTTTGGCCATCAAGGCGATTTTTCTCTCGCTTGCCGCCACGGGGCATGCCACCATGTGGATGGCAGTGTTTGCAGATATGGGGGCATCGCTCTTGGTGATCGGCAACGCCTTGCGGCTGCTCTCGGGCAAGGCCATGGGCCTTAGGACATCATGAATCTAGAGCAAGAACCCGGGCCAGGGATGGGGCCAGGAGCACCGCTCCCCGGTCACTACGAACGTCGGCCGATCCGGATAGATCCTGTCGAGCACAGGTCATACCCCACTTGGCCGGCCGGCGACTCGGTCATTCGGGTAATGACCGGCGGCAGCATCAGGGTCAGGCTCTTTCTCATATTGGTTATCGCGGCGGCGCTCCGCCTGGCCGTGACCATATCCATCAGCCATCCGCAGCAAGTCCCGCGGTCACCGGCCGAAGGCGATGCCCCCACTTACTACTTGCTTGCGGATCACATGATAGACGGAACCGGCTACCGGTACGCAGCCGACCAGCCGCCGACCGCCAAGCGGACGCCCAGCTATCCGCTGTTTCTGGCTGCCATCTTCCGGATGTCGGGCAGGAGTTTCACCGCGGTGCGGGTGGCTCAGTGTGCGCTGGACGTTGTGACCACCTATCTGGTGTTTGCTCTGACAGTGCTCTTGATGGGAAGCCGCCCGGTCGGGCTCCTGGCGGCACTCGGTTATGCGGTTTACTTCCCTGCGGTCTTGAGTTCCACCTACATCATGACGGAGACGCTGTACACTTTCCTGCTGGTGCTCTCCATCATCGCGACCTGCTACGCCTTCAAGGTGCGGAGCTACCTGCTGTGTGCCATCTCAGGCATAGGGCTAGGACTCTCAACGCTCACGCGCCCAGGTGCCTTCCTGCTGCCCTTCGCTTTCCTGGCGATCGGGCTTGCGAAGCGGCTGTTCGCAGCGGTCACGTATGAGCGCGGCGTGGGCCGCGTGCTAGGCGCGCGACACGAGCGCCGCCGGGGCATCGGAGCGCTGTTTGGCCTCTTGGTTTTGTGCATAGCCTTTGCGGCAACCATGTCACCCTGGGTAGTGCGCAATGAGCGCGCGCTGGGCAAGTTCATCCCCACGAGCACCCTGGTGGGCGCCAACCTCTACAAGGGGAACGACCTACCGACCAGAGGAGCCTACTTCTGGTCAACCGACAGCCTCTTGACGCCTGACCTGAGAGCGCAGCTCGCGGGAGTCGGCGAGGCCGAGCGCGACCGGATCTTGTCCCAGGAGGCGAGGCGCCGCATCTGGGCGCACAAGGGCGAGGTCTTCATGCTGACGCTCCAGAAGATACCGCGGCTCTGGCTTAATCTGGGATATGGCCGGGCGCCGTCCAAGAAGAGCTTGGCCCTCGCCGCGACCCATCTGGCGCTCGTTCTGTTCGCGCTCTACGGCGCACTTGCCCTGCCACCCGAAGCCCAGATGCTGGGGGTCTTTCCGGTCACCACCATCATCTTCTCGTCGCTGATGTACCTCGCGGTCGCATCTGAAGTGAGATTCGTCTTCCCGCTGATCCCGCTCTTGCTGCCTTACTCGGCATGGGGCGTGGCGTCGCTCGGCCGGACGATCCTGGCATCCCGGTCCAAGCTATGACCCGCGACCAAGCCAGGCGCCTGGCGGGCCGCATCTTTGTTGCGCGCTTCCCGCAATCCTGGAAGCAGATCGACCTCGAGCGTTTCCCGGTCGCCAATTACATCGTCTTCCGCGACGTTCTCGGGCCCACCTTCGAGGCATCTCGCCAGCGAATCTTGGAGGCTCGCGAGATTCTCGCCCACCACAAGATCGATCAACCGGTCTTCATGATGGACGAGGAAGGCGGCCGGGTGACCCAGCTGTCGGCCTTCTTTGAGGCGGCGCCGAGCGCGCGGGCTGTAGCGAAGGCCTTGGCGCCGGAAGCAGCCCGGACGCTCTATGGCTACCTTGGCGCTTACCTCGCGCGCCTCGGCATCTGCGTCAATCTCGCCCCCTGCGTGGATGTCAACACTGAGCCGCTCAATCCAATCATTGGGACCCGCGCGCTCGGCGCCGCCCCCGCACTCGTCTCCGTCATGGCCTGCAAGGCCTTAGCCGCCATGCAGCCGAGTGTCAGCTGCGTCGCCAAGCATTTTCCCGGCCACGGCATGACCAAGCTAGATTCACATCTTGCGTTGCCCGTGGTCGAGGAGCCGCGCGAGCGGCTTGAGCACATCCACCTGGAACCGTTCAGAGCAGCCATACGAGCAGGGGTTCGGGGCATCATGGTAAGCCATTGCTTATACACTTCACTCCAGCAGGACGGCTTGCCGGCGTCGCTCTCGCGCGCCGTGGTCACCGACTGCCTGAGAAGGGATTTGGGGTTCACGGGTACCGTGATCACTGACTCGCTCGACATGCGGGCGATCACCGAAACCGTGCCCTCCGAAAAAGCCGCCGAGCTTGCGCTGGATGCCGGCTGTGACCTGCTGCTCTACACCGAGATCTCTGAGAGATTCGTGGCTGCGTTTGAGAGGATCGTCGATCTCGCGGTCACCGTGCCGCTGACCGAGGAGCGTATCCGCAACTCAGTGATGGGTAAGAGTCTGGCTGAGTACTGCAGGACCTTCGAAGAGGTAATTCAAGCGGGGAATCGTGCAAGCCTGCCTGACGAGCCTCGGCGGCAGGCTTACTTGGACCTCGCTCACCGGGTCCGTCAGGAAGCTGTCAAGGTAACCAAGGGCCAGGCCAGACTTCCGGTGTCGCTCCAGGAGGCGGCCATCGTCGTCGCACCCGCGGCCCTTATCGAAAAGATGAGACCGCATATCCGCGTCCTCACCGATGCCTCCGCCGGGGGCTACTCTGCCGGCAAGCCGGTCATGCTCTGGCTCATGGAGCCGCTGGTCCTTCATCGATCGGTCGCCGACCTCCGCGCCCTGGCGGCCAGTTCGCCGCTCTCGATATTGGTGACCAGCTACCAGGAGTTAGCGGAAGAACTCAAAGATGTTGACGTGGCAGTCGTGACGGACGACACCAGTCCTCACACGGAGGATCTGATAATAGGAAAGCTCTTGGGAAGTGATCCTTGCAGTAGGTCAACCTGATACTGCTGGCAACGGCCCCGCCAGTCGCTGACCTATGCCCTGCACCTACCGCCTTCTCTCGGGCCTGCGGCCTCGCTTGTGCGGCTTCGCCCCTGACTTGGTGGCGCGCGCAGCCTTCTTGGACCCACCCTTGGCGTAAATCGGCGTGCACCAGTCCTTGTACTTAGGGACGCTGCCGCGGGCAATCTGGAAGTAGATGTCCCGCATCCGTTTGGTGAGCGCGCCGATCTTGCCCGTGCCCACAGGCCTTCCGTCAATCTCAATCACCGACGCAATCTGGCAGCCCGTACCGCAGAAGAAAACCTCCTCAGCGATATAGAGCTCGCTCCGGTCAATCTGCCGTTCGACGGTGTCGATCTTGAACTCGTTCTTGGCAATCTGCATGACCGTCGCCCGGGTGACACCCTCCAGGATATTCTCGGTGGGCGCCGGTGTGATCAGCTGGCCGTCCTTCACCATGAAGATATTCTCAGCGCTGCCCTCGGAGACGTGCCCATCGTCGGTAAGCACAATTGCCTCATCAAAGCCGCGCTCCACGACTTCCGTTTTGGAGAGCGCTGAATTGACATAGATGCCGGTGATCTTGGCCCTGGCCGGGGCAGCATTGTCATCCACCCGCCGCCAGGACGACACAGCGGCTCGAGCGCCATCCTCCTTGTCGATGTAACGCCCGAAAGGAACGGCGAAGATCGCCAGCCCATCGTCCAGGTTGTGGAGCCGGACACCTATGCCCTCAGAGGCTTTGTAGGCCAGCGGCCGGATATAGCAATCCTCGTGATAGTTCTCGCGGCGCAGGAGGTCGATGGTGAAATCGCAGAGCTGCTTTGTGTTGTAGGGGATGCCGATCTTCAGGATACGGCAGGATCTCTGGAATCGGTCATAGTGTTCGGGCATCTTGAAGGCAAAGAGCTGCTGCCTCTCCTTGTTCCAGTAAGCCCTGATCCCCTCGAAAACGCCCGTTCCATAATTAAGCGCGTGGGTCATTATGCTGACCTTGGCATCGCCGATAGGCACCATCTTGCCGCCGAAGAACGCAAACCTTGCCATCATACCCTCCTCCATAACTGCCCTATCGCGCCAGCACCACCTTGGCTGTCTGGCTCACCGCACCCGCCTCAAACCTTACGAAGTAGACTCCGGGCGCAACTGGGGCACCAGAGCCCGACTTGCCATCCCACACCGTAGAGTGATAACCCGCCGCGACCGTGCCGTCAAGCAGCACTCGGGAGAGTCGGCCGGTCGCATCATAGACGGCGATCCGAACAGTGGCCGAGCCGGGAAGCCCGAAAAAGATGTGGGTCGAGCCCGTGAAGGGGTTGCGCTCGCTGCCCACAAAGGTGATGTGGTCGGGCACCTGTTCACCAGGCGTCGGAGTGACGCCTGCCGCGTCTCGGACAATGGCGAAGGGTGCATCGCTCTCATCAGCGCCGACATTGTAACCCCGATCGGTCGCGCTGACCCGGATTGCGCAATCAGGATGCGATCCCGCCGGCACGTGCCAAACCAGCGATGAATCCCGCGCGCCGGCGGCCCCGAGCGTATCGGGATAGGTCAGGCCACCGTCATAAGATGCCAACACCCTGAATTGCCTGATGCCATAATCGTCAACCGCCTGCCACCGAATCTGGTAGTCGGTGTTTTCAGTTAGCTCTTCCCCGCCATTGGGGGCAATCACCGTGACCGAGGGGGGCGTGACATCCACCCAGTACGGGCATCCGGTGATCTCGATATCGTCAACGCCGGCCTCGACCGTGGACTCCTGGCCGAAGTCACTGGCTACGAAGCGCACCAGCACCTTGTCGGTGAGCGCGCCGTAATCTCCGAGATTGAAAGCCTTGAGCACCCAGGCTCGCTCGGCCGCGCCGGTATTCTCGAGGCTGGTCCAAGTGGCGCCCGAGTCGCTGGAGATGTCCACTCTCCAGACATCGTCATGAGCGCCCGAGCCCGTGTCGTTGGTGTACCACCGCGCATAGCGGAGATGGGCAGACGCATACTGTGACAGGTTGACCTGCGGGCTGGTAAGCGTGGTCTTGCCCCCGTCAACGTCGCCGACATCCACCCCGTAATTCCGCGGGAAATTGGCGGTGATGAAGCACTTGACTCCCGCGAGCGGCGTGTGGTCCAGCTCGGGCTGCACTAATATGCTATCTAGGAAACTGCCATTGGGGTTCTTCCTGACCCATCTTCCGAAGGTAGCTCCATCATCGGTCACCGATAGGCTCCAACCCAGATCGTTCTCGCAGTC
>DATKKY010000055.1:0-6486 GCA_035542695.1 bacterium
ATGGCAGGCCGGCTCTCAAGCAGGCCATAGCGATCGGCCTTGTCACCGGACTGATGCTCGGAGTGAAGTACACCGCGATCGCTCCGGTGCTTTCGCTGGTGGCTCTCCCGCTTGTGGCCTCCCGCAAGCGCCCGAGTCCGACGCCTTTTCTAGTGGCTGCCCTGATCGCAGTGGCCGTGTTTGCCCCTTGGCTTGTCAAGAATCAGATCTATGTGGGCAATCCCCTCTACCCCTTGTTCGAGCAGACTCTGGGCGGGGCCCATTGGGACACCGTGCAGGAGACCCAGTTGATGCGGTGGCAGCACAGCATGGGCATGGGCAGGGACCTTCTCAAGTACCTGGCGCTGCCGTTCAATGTGAGCACAAGAGCCAAACCGGGAATGTACTACATGTTCTTCGATGGGACCATGACACCTCTGGTGTTGATCCTCCTTCCGCTGGTCTTTGTCAGGCGGTCCAGACCGGTGCTGACCCTGACCGCGATGGCAGCTCTTGTCTTCCTCTTCTGGTCAGCGACTTCCCAGCAATTGCGCTTCCTGATGCCAGCGATCGCGCTTGGCGCGGTGCTGGGAGCAGCCGGCCTCGCCTATCTTACCGGCGGTGCCGCGTGGCGATCGGTGCTGGTGCTGGGCCTTGCTGCAGCCGTGATGGGCGGCCTGTTGCTTGTCCCCGACCAGAATGGCTCGCCCTTCGTGGCGGGAACCCTCGCCGGCAGATTGCCGGTGGTCCTTGGCCTCGAATCGAAGCAGGAATATCTGGGAAGAAGCATTCAGTCTTTCGGCATGTTCGATCAGATCAAGAAAACGCTGCCGCCCGGGGCACCGGTCTTCCTCATTTGGGAGAACCGCGCTTACTACCTGGACAACCCCTACTTCGCCGACAGCTTCTTCGAAGCTTCGTCGGTGATGCGGCTTGTGGCTCTATCCCGCGACCCGGATGATCTGGCTCACGCGATAGGCGCGATGGGTTACAAGTACATCGTCGTCAATGACAGGTTGGGTGAGTTCTTCTCCAGATACTATCCACCCGCAGAGATTGCCAAGCTCAAGGATTTCATGGCCCAGCACCTCGACACCGTGGCCACCTCCAACAAGATCACCCTCTATGCGATGCGCCCATGATCTACTCAATGTAGCCGATGGCTTTCAGCTTCTTCTTGACCTTCTGATCGACGGGCGATGGTATGGGTTCTCCACCCCGGCGCTCACCGGTTTCGTAAGTAGGGATGAATCCTACCGGGTTCGATTTCAAGAAGCCGGGCTTGAAGCCGTCGGTCACCACCGTGCCATCCATGTCCCTCGCAACCGGCAACCCTAGGGCGTAGAGGATAGTGGGGGTAACGTCCAGCACCCTGGCATCCGGAATGTGCCCGCCAGCCCGCACCCCCGGGCCCATGAGACCGATTATGCCGAATGGGCTGTGCATATCTACCCCGAGCAGCAGCGCGCCATCATCGGTATGCCACGGCCCCCGGAACCCGTGATCGGAGACCACCACCAGCAAGGTTCGCCGGTCGACCAAGTTCATGAATTCCCCCAGCACCTTGTCGATCCAAACGTAGTAGTTGTCTATCACGCCATGAAGAGGACTCCCCGGCTCCCCCCTGAAACCCCAGCAGCAGTGACAGAGGGAGTCGATGCCCTCGAAGTACACCGCGAGAAACTGGACATCCTTCTTGGCCAGGGCCAGGGCGATCCGACGGAAAGTCTCGTCCTGAGCGTACACCATCTTGGTGTAGCCCTTGACCCACTCGGATCCGGCGATCGCGCTGTCAGGAGTGGCGACCGGGTAGATGCTCGAGATGGCTTGGTCGGTCACGTCGGCCTCGGTGAGCCTCAGAGGATCTATCTCTTGGAAGAGGTCCTCGGGGTAGGTTTGGTGCTCCAGTTTGATGCCCCTCTCGTTCTCATACTGGATGTAGTCGCTCACCATATAACCGTTGACTTGCTCGGCAGGCCAGGTAACCAACCAGCCGACTATCGCAACCTTCAAGCCTTTGTCGCCGAGGATATTCCAGATCGCTTTGACCCGCCGCACGTTTCCGGTGTAAGGGACGGAATCACCCGGAGCCATGAACCCACCGATTCCATGTTTGGCGGGAGACATACCGGTCGCAATCGTGGTCCAGATGATAGGTGACTTCTGAAGCGGCATCAAGGTGGCCAGTTTGCCCGTTGCGCCCCGCGAGACCAGCCGGGCAAAATTGGGCAGCTTGCCCTCGCGGAGGAGTGGGTCAATCAGCGTCCAGTCGGCAGCGTCAATCCCGACTACTATGACCCGCGTCGGCCGCTCGGCTTGGTGGGCGCACCCCAGTCCCAGCGCGCCGAACGCCGCGGCAGCAATCACCAGCAAAGCCGCCAGGCCTGCACCGCTTCCGGGCACCCGAAATCCCATGCTATCTGCCTCCACCGCCGGTCTTGGCCTCGAGCTCCTTGAGATGATCGCGTAGCTCGGCAGTACCGCCGGTCAGCTTAATATAAGCGGCCAAGTGCTCACGAGCCAGCTTGTAGTTCTTGAGGTGCTGCTCATAGAGCATCGCCAGATTGATGTGAGCTGTGCTTGACTCAGGGTCGATCCTGAGTTCGGCCTCGAACTCGCTGGCCGCCAGATCCACATCGCCCTTGCGATAAGCCACCACCGCCCGGCCGAAGTGGGCACCCCGGTAGTAAGGGGCCACCCTGAGCAGGCGATCAAACTCACCGCCTGCTTTGTCGAGGGCCCCGGTGGTGAAGTAAGCGGTCCCGGCCTGAAAGATGGCAGCGGCATTGAGGCTGTCCGTCTCGATTGCCTGCTCGAAGGCCTCCAAAGCCCGCGCCGTCAGTCCCAGCGACATCAGATCGTCGCCCCTAAGCAGGTGACCGTCGGACAGCCTCTCGCGGCCGAGAGTGCGGGATGCGAGCCAGGCCCGCCGCTCCGGCACCAGCTTGAGCAGGAAGTCAATCTGCGAGCGTGATTGATCGGTGAGCGGGCTCTCGCTCTTGACCGCGGTGAGCAACCGTTCAGCCTCACCCAGGTTCCCCTCTTCGTAATACGCCGCCGCTTTGGCAAGCCGGGCCAGGGTGTAGCCAGGGTTGGCCGCCAGCGCCCGGTCCATCAATACCAGCACGGAGTCATTCCTGCCGGTGTCCGCGTACACCAGTCCCAGGTTATACAGCGCCTTGTCGTAGCTCGGGTCCCGCCTGACCGCATCCCGCAACTCCTGCTCGGCCTCGCCGTACTTCCCCTGCCGCGAAAGCAAGATCCCCAGGTTGACGTGAGCTGGCACAATCGACGGATCAAGCTCCAGAGCCTTGCGGTAGTCCGCGAGAGCGGCCGTCGGGTTGCCTTTGGCCTCGTAAATGATGCCGAGCCTGTAGTAGGACTGGGCGAAGCCATTGAGCGGAAGGATGCGGTAGAAGTTGATGTGAACCAGAATGAAAAGCAGGATGAACCCTCCGACGGAGTATGCGACCGGACGCCAAGACGCCTTGCTGGCGGCTGTCGCGAGCCAGACGATGTAGTAAGCAGCGAAGACCATCAGCGCGGGCACCATG
The DNA here is from genome assembly GCA_035542695.1 of bacterium. Taxonomy (GTDB): domain Bacteria; phylum Arandabacterota; class Arandabacteria; order Arandabacterales; family Arandabacteraceae; genus DATKKY01. The sequence goes on from DATKKY010000055.1 coordinate 3,534, forward strand.
GGCAGCCTGTAGCGCGCCACTACAAAAAAGGCGACGATGCTGGCAGAGTAGGCCAGCATGAACAAGAGCATCAGCCAAGCCTCCCGCTTGCGGCGAACTGCGAGCACAGCGCCTACGATCCCCAGCGGGCACACTATCCCGAAGGATGGAGTCGGAAGCCGCAGGATGCGGGAGTATTGCCGCTCGAAAGGCAGGTGCTCGATCTGAGGAATTTCATAGACTGACCAAAAGAAGAAGACCTTGCGCACCAGGTTATGGGCGAAGGCGCCGGGATGGCTCTTGATGTAGTCCATCGCGCGGCTAGTCCACCAGGCCGAAACCGCGGACGGCTTGAGGACATGACCGGCCGCGCGCTCGGCTATCGCCTTGCCTTCAGGATCGGTGTAGATGTCCAGCCCATCGGGCTTGACGTAAGCGCCGGTCGCTTTGGCGCTGTTGCCAATGAAGAAGTTCAGACCGCCATTAGAAGTGAGCGGCACGAAATCCCGGCCCACTGCGAAATTGCGGATGGTGATGGGAAGAACGATCACGGCAATTCCAGCTGCGAGGATGAGCGCTCTCCTTGCGCGCTCGCCGGACGGCGCTTTGCCATAGAGCAGCACAAAGCCAAGCGCCAGCGGGGCAAAGGCCAGGATGCTGGCGTTGCCTGCAGCGGAGAGCCCGGCAAAGATGCCGGCCCATAGGAAATCTGTCCACCCTCCGCGGTCGAAGCCCCGGTAGATGAAATACAGCATCGCCGTGTTGAGCAGAGTGGCCAGCACGGGAAAGAGGATCAGGGTGTCGGTGAAGATGAAAGGCACATAGAGTGCCGCCAGCAGGCCTGCAACGATCCCAACAGCTGCTCCGAAGGCCTCCCGCCCGAGGAGATAGACCAATCCGGCGGTCACGGCTCCGACCAGGCTCTGCACCAGCTTGGCGGCAAGCAGACTTGGCCCAAAAACCTTGTAGACCATCCCCAAGAAATAGGGATAGAGGGGCCCCATGAAAAACACCTCGTGGCCGACCCAATCACCCGCCGCGATGCGCCTTGCCCACGAGTCATAGAACTTGGTGTCCAGGTCCAGGTGATCGAAGAAGGGACTGCTGCGAGAACCGAGAGTATAGGCAAGCCTGAGCGCAGCCGCGAGCGCTACTATCAATATGAAGTAGAAAGTAGCACGGGAGGCGCGTTCGGGTCTTCCTGCTGCCCGGGAGTGCTTACTTGCTGCGTTTGCGTCGTGGCGCGAAGGCATACAAGACACCCACGGCAAGGCCCAGTACGGTGATGACGAGGCCCCGCCTCAAGCTCTCCGGTTTGAATTCCATGACCATTGCGTGCTGGCCTGCGCTGACCGCTACGGCGCGCGTGCCAACTTCGGTCACCCTGATCGGCTCGCTGCGGCCGTCAACCACTGCCCGCCACCCCGGATAGAAGCCGTCTTGGAGAACCAGCCAGCCCTCCTGGTCCGCCTGGACCTCCAGAGCGATCCTCTCCGGCTCGTACGAGGTTATCCGAACCTTGCCGCACCTCATGTCGGGGCGCCCCGAGCCCGGACCCCCAGCCTGGGCCCAGCCAGCTTCGGTCAGGCTACGGACCGCCTCGCCCGTAGCGACGAACGCTTTCTCTACAGCAGTCGGATTCTCGAAGATGTACATGTCCCCCGCATACACCAGGTCCCCCAAGCCCACCCCCGAGTTGGCCGGACCAAGCCGGCTCCTCACCACCGTGAACGCCGAGTCAGAGGTGACTGCGAGAGACCCTCTCTCCTGTGCCGTCATATCGACCTTGATGGTCCTAGTGCGTAAATAAGGCGGGAAAGCCACCCAGCGCAAGATCTTGCCCGAAGCGGTAGCGATCTCAAGAGGCACATCTCGCGCGCTCGCCGCTATGGTCAGGCTCACGATTCCAGCACGGCCGGTCTCGACAATGTAGCCGCGCTGGCAAACCTCGGCGCGGCAGTCCGCTAACACCAGCTCCAAGCCACCCCACGCCCCCGTGAAGCCTTGCCCGGTTGGCTGCGGCCCGGCTGCCGACAGGTTCCCCCCACTTGACTCGCCAGCTGGCGGCCCGGTCGCGCTCCCGGCGCCGGCACGAGCAGCGGTAAGCACCAGCTCGGCATACTCGCCTCCAAGCGACGACAGGTCGAGGCTCTCGTCGTACCAGCGTCCAGTCTCGGGTGGCGGAAGCTCCTTCCTGAAGCTGACCCTGCCATTCGGACCTTGGCAGCTCAGCTCCAAGACGACGCCGCTGGGACCGGCCGGCGCACCGAAATAGAAGTCGAGTCTTGCATGATCAGGGATATGTACGTTAACCCGGGCCGTGTCGCCGGCGGCCTGGCACAGGGCAAGTCTCGCGTCGCCACCGAGGTTTGGTAGCCTTATGGATGAGGCAGCTCCAGGGCGGCGGGCAATCAATCCGAAGACGCCCGAAGCAAACGCCGGGTCAAAGCTGTCCCGAATGAGATACCGTGCCGACATAAGCCCCGCCGCCTCCAGGCTGGGCTCGGCGCCACCAGCACCGGAAGCGCCACCTCGCCCGGCCGCGCTTGCCTGGTTCGGACCTCCGAGGAAGTAGGCGTAGGTCTGAGGCACGATGGTCGACCGGCCGCGCAAAGCCTCGATTCCAAAAAGCTCGTTGGCGTTCGGCGGGAAGACCCACGTGGCAGCTTCCCGGTTTAAAGTGCGCCAAGTACCTTCAGGCCCAACCAGGTCTGCCAGGGTCTTTATGCCCTCCGTGGCCCGGACGCTCCCCGCAGGTTGGCTGACGTAATAGGCCCTGGCAGCGGTGAGGCCGTCGGCGGCAACCACAGCGGCCAAGAGCGCGACCGCGAGAGGCGCCGCCCGGCCCGTTCGGACGCGCCTCCATGCCAGGATTACCAGCAGCCCGAAGGCCGCCGCCGCAAAGGCAAGCGAGCGCGCGATCTGACTGCGCTCGTAGGCAGCCCAGAGATCGTGGCGGCCCGCTGCCCAGGCG
>DATKKY010000056.1:0-4121 GCA_035542695.1 bacterium
CTTGCCCCACACGAAATGGATCTTCTCCAAAGGCAGCCGGAGCGCGTGCGCGGCAACCTGGCTTAAGGAAGTAGCCGTCCCTTGGCCGTAATCCACGCCGCTCACCATCACATTGGCCGAAGCATCTTCGTTGAACCGTATGAGCGCGCTGGAAGCCGTGTTCGGCGGCATAGCCGGCGCCTTGTGCAAGACGGCTATCCCCCTGCCGCGGAGTTTGCCTGACGCCCCAGCCTTCCACCCGGGCCCGCCCGCACCAGCGCCGCCCCTACCATCAGCACGCGACCCCCTTCCCCGCGCGTCCCACTCCATCGCTTTCACCACTTCCTCGAGGCACTTGCGCACTGAGCCCGAGTGCTCGGTGATCTTCTCGCCCGTGATCGTGGTCGAGCCGGGAGCCAAGAGGTTCTTCATGCGGAACTCCACCGGGTCCATGCCGAGCTCGCCCGCGACCATGTCCATCTGCGATTCGATCGCCCAGAAGAGCTCCACGTGGCCGAAGCCTCGGTAGGCCGTGCCAAAGGGCTTAGTGGTGTAAACTGTCAGCGAATCTATCTTGACGTTGTCGATGTCATAGGGTCCCGCCCCCGAATATCCCGAAGCGCGACCGATGTTGACGCCGTAGTCAGCGTAAGCGCCGGCATCCCAAACATATTCGATCTCCTCGGCCAGAATCCGGCCCTCGCGGCTCACGCCGGTCTTAACCCGCGCGTGCAGCCCTTGCCGGCAGGGCAGCGTGATGAACTCCTCTTCGCGGGTGGCCACGAGCTTCACGGGCCGCGAGCCCGCTGCCCGCGACAGCATCACCACCAGCGGCTCGAGATGAATGCCAGCCTTGCCACCGAAGGCCCCGCCAACGTAGGGCACGATCACCCGGATGCGCGCTTGAGGCACTCCGATGGCGACGCTCAAGAGATGGCGCACTGCAAACGGCGACTGCGCCGACGTCCAGATCACGATGTTGCCGTTGGGCTGCCAGTGGGCAATAGTCGCATGAGTCTCCAGGGGCGCGTGCTGGACCTGCGGAGCGTAGAAGGTGTTCTCGATCACCCTGTCGCTCTTCCGGAAGCCTTCCTCCACGTCGCCCTTCCGCAGCCGGAAGTGGTTGGCCACGTTGGTATGCTCAATCGGGCAGAACACGCCCTTGACGCAGTCGTAGGTGTGAAGGAACTCGTGAACCAGCGGAGACCCCGGTTTCAGGGCCTCGCGCGCATCAAGCACGGGCTCCAGAGGCTCGTACCCAACCTTGATGAGGCTTACGGCTTCGAGCGCTATCTCTTCCGTGGTCGCAGCGACAGCGGCCACCGGCTCGCCACAATAGCGCGTCTTACCATCGGCCAGGATCGGCTTATCAACCATGTAGAGCCCGACCCGGTACGGCAGGTCCTTGCCGACCAACACGGCTTTGACACCGGGGAGAGCGGCCGCCTGCGTGGTATCAATGCTCACGATCTTGGCATGGGCATGAGGACTCAAGAGCATCCGGGCGTAAAGCATGCCCGGCAGTTTCATGTCGGCGGTGAAGGTGGCGCTGCCCGTCACCTTTTCGGGGCCGTCAATCCTCGGCACCGACTTGCCGATCAGGGACTCCCCACCCACGCTCTCGCTCATGTCTCCACCCGCTCGCCGCCGTTCCGTTCCCGGTAGGCGGCATCCAGTATGGCCTCGATAATCGGCAGGTAGCCTGTGCAGCGGCAGAGGTTGCCCGAGATAGCTTCCTTGACCTCGGCCTCCGTGGGATCGGGATTCCCCATCAAGAGGGCCCGCGCCGACATGATCATGCCGGCAGTGCAGAAGCCACACTGGAAGGCGCCGTGATCGATGAAGGCCTGCTGCAAGCCGCTTCGGCCCTCACCCGCCCGCCGGCCTTCACCCTCGATAGTTAGAATCTCCCGCCCCTCGGCCTCGCGCGCCAGCACCAGGCAGGCATTGACCGGGCGGCCATCCATGATCACGGTGCAGGCCCCGCACTCGCCTCGTCCGCAGCCTTCCTTGGTGCCAGTGAGGGCCAGCTCGTCACGCAGGAGCCTCAAGAGAGTCCAATTGTCCTCCACCTCGATCGAGACGCGTTCACCGTTGACCAAGAGCTCTATGTGCCGCGCTGGACTCACTTGCTGCCGCCCTCCCTGAGCCTCTTCAAGAGGTCGCCAATCAGCACTCGCACCATGGCCTTACGGTAAAGACCCGAACCGCGAACATCATCTATTGGCGAGATCGCCCCCAAAATCACTTTCATCACCCCGGCCTCATCGCCAGGATCGAGTCCGTCAAGACCCTCGACCAGGAGCGGCGTGGGCGCGACCGCCCCAAGCGCGATCCTGAGGCGCGCGGCTTGTTTGCCGCGAGGGCCACTTCGGCCGCCAGAAACACCATCCACGCTTAGGGCCACCGCAGCATTGACCACCGACAGGTCGTGACCTCTTATCCGCGTGCGCTTGGCGAAGCCTGAGCGAGTCCCGTCAGCTGGCGGAACCACAATCTCAGTCACCAGCTCATGCCTTGCGAGACAGGTCTCTTTAGGGCAGGTCATGAAGTCCTTGAGCGGAATCGCCCGCTCTCCTTTAGCCGAAAGGGCCTTGACCGTGGCGTCGAGCACCAAGAGCGGGGGCGCCAAGTCGCAAGCGGGGGAAGCGTTGCAGAGATTGCCCCCGACGGTCGCGCGGTGCCTGACCTGGTGGGTGCCCAGCCAGGAAGCTGCCTCCCGAAGCGCGGTCATGCCCGCAGGCAGCGCCCCGAAAGCGAGAAGCTCGTTCACCGTCACACAGGCCCCGATCGTCAAGCCGGAGCCGCCAGTCACTCGGAGTGTTCGGAGTTCCGGTATCTGCTTGATGTCTATGACGTACTTGGGACGCGCCAGGCCATCCTTCATGCTGATCAGGAGATCGGTCCCGCCGGCCAAGAGGCGCGCTTCACCGGCATAATCGTCGAGTGCTCGGAGAGCTTCACCCAGAGTTGCGGGCCTCAAGTAACCGAATCGTGGAAGCACGGTCCCACCGCCTTAGCGCAATTCCCTTGCAGATCCCTTCCGAATAGCGTAGATTGGAATCCCTTGAGATTCAAGGTTTTTCGGAGAGGCAAAGATGAAACAACTTGAAGAAGTCTTGAGACCCCCGGAAAGGAATCTGCCGCCTTATCCGGCCAAGTCCATCTACCTCGCAAGCGGTGAGAAGATGGTGGTCAGGCAGGCATCGCGAGAGGAAGTCCCGATTCTCCTGGAAGCCGTGGCCCCGCTCACGACAGTCGAGCGCGACTTCTATGATATCGTGGCCTCCCGGACCTATGCTGAGCTCCTGGGTTGGCTCCGCTATCGCGTGCGGGACGAGTACTGCCTGGTCGGCTTGATTGACGGAGTGCTAGTTGGCCTGGTCAATGGGCGCACCTTGAGCAAGAAGATCGGCGTGAGCTATCACACCATAGCCATGCGGCGGGGACTCCGCGTCGGCGCGCATCTTTTCGCCGCTAAGATGGAATACCACATTGAGTACCTTGGGCAGGACGAGGTTTACATTGTGGCCGAGAGCCCGATCGGCTTCCGGCGGTGGATGATCGAGTATCCGCTGGTCGAGCGGCCCCAGGTTCACCATGAACTGGGCGGCGTGATGTCGTGGGCCCTGACCCGGGACATCTACTTTGCCGCCAAGCCCAGGCTGGTGGCTGGCGAACGCCCGGTGCCGGCAAACCTCATGGCGACCGCCGCCAAGATCAAGCTGGTCGGGGCTGAAGCCTTGATTACCCAGGTCTCGGGCAAACCCGGGCAGGCCTAGATGAGCCCCAGGAGCAGCCGAAGAGCAACAGCGAGCGATAGGAAACCGATGCAACGAGACGCTTACATAGTCGGCTGTGGCATGACCAAGTTCGGTAGAAGCGAGGGAGACCTGATCGATATTCTCGAGCAGGCTGCGCTCACTGCCATAGATGATTCGGGCTTGGAACCCAAAGCCATTCAAAGCGTGTTCGTGGCCAACATGGGTGCCGGCATCCTGAGTCACATGACCGGCGTTGCCTCCGCCCTGGTGGACCGCTTGAGTCTGTACCCGGCTGCCGCTGAAGTGATCGAAAACGGCCCAGCATCAGGTGGTTCGGCAGCCAAAGTCGCAGCTTGCGCGGTGGCTTCGGGCCTGGTG
>DATKKY010000057.1:0-3049 GCA_035542695.1 bacterium
ATGGATGGCAGTGGAAGCCTCGCGTTGGCTGCGACCTGCCCCCGACTTGAGGACCTGTATGGCTACCACAAGCTTAAGAACCTGGGTGGTGAGGTGGCCGCCAATGCTACTGTCAAGATCGCCAAAGGTGACGTTGCGATCTCAGCCAGTTCGCTGGGGCGCGGTATTGACTATGCTGGTGCTTATCTCGAGAGCCTCATGGTTGACGTGAATCTGACCCGGCGAGCTGGTCGCTGGGGTGGTTGGGTGAGCATGCTGGGGAGCACGGTAGATCTAAAAGGCTTCAAGGCAGGCGAGATTCGTGGTGATGTGGCGGTCAGGGACACCATCATGGAGATTCGGAGACTGGCCATCACGAGGCCGGATGGCGACCTGGTCGGGGCTCGGGGCGCGGTCACGGTGCACGGCAAGGACCTCCACATCAGAATCGAGGATCTCGCGATCCAGATGGCCGAATATGTCTGGCAGAATCGTGATCCTGTCCAGCTGGACTATGTTGGGGGATCGGTGGCCGTGTCCAGCTTCGAGATGGGCTCCGAGATGGGCAAAGTGTCACTTGCAAACTCGACCTTTGGGCCTGGCGGCTACAAGCTGGATCTCCGGGTCGCTGACTTGGATCTGGGCCGGCTAGAGCACGTGGTGGGGAAGGAAATGCCCACAGGTACGCTCTCGCTCACCCTGGATGCTGCCGGGACGGCCAACGATCTCCAGTTTGACCTTGGCTTCGACGTGAAGGGCGGCGAGATGCGGTCGGTCAAGTTCGCGGACCTTGGTGGGAGCGCCAGCTACTCCAAAGGGAATCTGGCGATCAAAGACATCACGCTCCACGAGAACGGCGGCAATGTGGTGATCAACGGAGCGATGCCGCTGGATCTCACGCCGTCCCGACTCGCAGGCTTGTCCAAGGCTGGCAAACTGGCTGAGGTCGTGGACGATCTCGGCGAGGTCACGATCAACGTCACAAGCATGGACATCTCGGTGCTCTCGCCCCTGGCGCCCCCCTTAGCCAAGCTCAAAGGTCTGGCCGACGTCGAACTCACCCTCAGCGGACGCCGAGACAATCCGGTCGTGACATCGCGCGGGCGACTCGGCGGGGCCTATTACGGCGGGACCGCGGTGGGTGATGTCTCCTGGGACCTTGCCCTTCGGGATTCCGCGCTTGACGTGAAAAACCTGGGTGTCGTCAAGGACAGAGAGACCGTTCGGCTGGCCGGGACGTTGCCGCTCGCGGTATCGCTGTTACCCTTCGCAAGCACATTTCCAGCGAGGCCCATGGACCTCACTCTTGCTGCCGAGAACGGTGCGCTTGATCTGCTGTGCGAGATCTTCCCCAAGTTCAAAGTCTGCTCGGGCAACTACGGGGCCAACCTGAAGATAGGCGGAACAGTGGAAGACCCGACCTTCACCGGCTCGGTCAATCTGGCTGATGCGCGGCTGAGGTTCGAGGGGGTGCCGCAGGAGGTCGAGGGGATATACGTCGAAGCTCGGGCGCAAGGGAAGCGTTTCGAAGTCACCAAGATGGCGGCCTTTAAGGGAGCGCTCAAGGCGACCGGTTTCTTTGCTCTGGAGGGGGTGAAGATCTCGGACTACGATTTTCGGCTGACCATGAAGGACCTTGCGATCACTGAGTTCGAGGACTTTTACGTGGTCCTGACCGGCGACATTTCGATCAAGTCCCAGCCGGTTGAGACGGTCGGCATCGTGCCCAACATCGAAGGCGCGATCACGGTCCAGGAGGGGGAATACTACTACACGATCACGTCCGGTGCTCGCAGCGGCGGTGGTGGGGAGAGTGCGATTGCCCCGGAGGCCGCTCCCAAGTGGTTGATGAATCTCGGCGTTGAGATCCCTCATGACTTCTGGGTAAGGGGTAGCGATATTGACGCCGAGCTCCAGGGCAGTCTCAATGTCAAAAAGGGTGCGGAGGGGTTGTCGGTGCTTGGCACGATGCAGACAATCCGGGGGACGTTCTACATCTATAATAACGATTTCAAGATCTCCAAGGGCGAATTCAGGTTTGCCGATGTCAAGAGCCTCAATAATGTTTATATTGATCTGGAGGCCACATCGAGGGTGCTGGATGAGCGGATTGATATCACCGCCACCGGCAAGATGGAGAACCTCAATGTTACCGCTACCTCGGAGACCGGGTGGAGTGAGACCCAGATATTCGAGGCGCTGACGCTGAGGCGGGGCGCCACTGCGGAAGGGGCCGCCAGGGGCAAGTTCTTCAGTAACGAGTTCCTGCGGTCGTGGGGAGTTGCTCTGGTGAACCGTTTCGGCAGTGGCGTTGCCAGAGAGCTCCGCTTGGATCAGTTCGGGGTTGAGGTGGGCGATGGAACTCAGGGCAGCATGCTGTCGGCGACGAGGGTCACCCTCGGCAAATATGTTTCGGATAAGGTTTACCTCCAGTACACTCAAGCGCTGGGCAGTCTCTACGGCGGCGCAGGTAAGCTCACCCAACAGGGCCTCGCTTTTCCCGAGAGGCAATTCCAAGTTGAGTACAGGCTCAGCGACCGGCTGTCGATGGACGGCGAGGCCGGAACCGTTGGCGGGCTGGGCTATTTCGACGTCGATCTCAAATTCACCTATGGCTACTGACACCCGTGGGGAAGTGACATGAAGAAGATTCTTTTGATCGCCGCGATCGTTCTGGTGCCGTCGCTTGGTTTCGCCTTTGGGCAGAACAAGGTGCAGTACAAGCAATTCGAGTGGTCGATCCTCAAATCCAAGTACTTTGATGTTTACTACTACAAGGAAGAGGAGTTTTTGGCCCAGAGGGCGGCGATTCTGGCGGATGCCTGCTACGATTCGCTGGCCAGCACCTTCGGCCATGAGCTTAGCCGGCGAACGCCCATAATAATCTACAAGTCCCAGAATGACTTCCAGGAAACCAACGTGACCTTGGAGCTGCTGGGGGAGGGTACCGGCGGGTTCACCGAGATGTTCAAGAATCGAGTGGTCGTCCCCTTCACCGGGTCCTATGAAGAGTTGCGGCACGTGATAATGCATGAGCTGACGCACGTCTTCAGCTTCGACATGCTCTACG
>DATKKY010000058.1:0-2567 GCA_035542695.1 bacterium
CTCCGACGGCGGCGACTGGTGGCACAAACCCGGTCATCACCGGCAGATCCGTGCGGCAGCAGGCGGTGTCCTCGCTCGCAACCATCCCGGCGCCATCGAGCGCGAGCACCGTGCCCTCGGCCGCGACCAGGACACAGGCAGGTCCTGGGACCGGCTTGGGCGGCGGCGTGCTGACCATGCTGCTCACGCTGGAACGGATGGAGAGGACGGCATCTGCTACCAACCGGCCCAGATCAGCGAAGCCATCGAACAGCTTGGGACTAACGGTTCCCGTCCCGACCAGGGCGACGATCGATGCCACGCTCCCCACCATCACCATCTCACGCAGACTCGTCCTCAGCACTGCCGCTCAGTCCTTTCCCACGATGTTTATCTCGAGTTCGAGATCAAGACGGTGCTCCTCTCGGACTCGTTCTCGGATGATCTCGATCAGCTCCAGAATCTCTCTCGCCGTGGCGCCGCCAACGTTGACGATGAAGTTGGCATGGATCGGCGACACCTGCGCCTGGCCGACCGCCCGTCCCTTCAGCCCTGCGGCTTCGATCAGTCGTCCGGCGTAATCCCCGGGCGGATTCTTGAACACGCAGCCTGCCGAGTGCTCGCCTATGGGCTGGCTACGCCTGCGCCTCTCAAGGTAAACCTCAACCTGCTGCCTGGCCTCTTCCACGCTCGCCGCGTGACCTTTGAGGACCGCACCGGTCACAATCCAGTCCGAAGCAATCCCTGAAGTGCGGTAGCCGAAGCCGACTTGCTTGGGTCTCAGATCACGGCAGCTCAGGCTGCCGTCGATCACAGCCAGCCCAACTAGCCTGTCGCTCAACCAGTCGTCCTTGGCTCCGGCGTTGGAGACCGCCGCTCCGCCTACCGTCCCCGGAATCCCAGCTAGAAACTCCAGGCCGCCTATGCCAGCGGAGGTGGCCTTGCTGACCACGTCTCCGAGGCTGGCGCCGCCCCCTGCTTCAATCTCGGTACCGCGCACCTCGGTTCTGGCGAATTCGTCAACCAGCCGCACCACCACACCCGGGATACCTCCATCCCTGACCAGCAGGTTCGACCCTTTCCCCAGGATGAAGAGCGGCAAGCCCTCGTTCCTGGCCAGCGCCAACAACTCCTGCAAGGCCTGTTTGGTGGATACCCAGACCATCAGGTCGCAGGGTCCTCCCACTCCGAAGGTGGTGTGGCCCGAGAGCAGCTCGTGCTCCCTGGTCGCCACGCCCGCTATTCCCCCGATCATTTCGAACACGCTATTCACGACTCAGCCTCCGCAGCATCTCTTCGCCGACCTTCCAGACATCTCCGGCTCCGAGAGTTATGAGCAAGTCGCCCGGCCTCAAGATGCCAGCTAGATGCTCGATCACCTTGGACCTATCGGGGATGAAGGTCACGTCCCTGTGCCCGCCCGCGACCGCCGCTTTGGCGACCAGCTCAGCGGTCACCCCGGGAATGGGCTCCTCGCCCGCGCCATAGATCGACGTCACGACGACGCAGTCAGCATCGTAGAAGCTCCGTCCGAGCCTCTCCCACAAAGCGTTGGTGCGCGTGTGGCGGTGCGGCTGAAAAACCGCAACCACGCGCTTGCGCCACACCGACCTGGCCGCCTTCAGCGTGGCCATGATCTCGGTCGGATGGTGGGCGTAGTCGTCCATCACCACAATTCCCCCGGCCTCGCCCTTGTGCTCAAGCCGCCGCGATATGCCGGTGAACGCCGATATGCCCTCGCTCGCGGCCGTGAATGGGATGTCCAGCTCCGATGCGACCGCCACCGCCGCCAGAGCATTGGAGACATTGTGTTCGCCAGGAATTCTCACGTAGAGACTTCCGAGCTTGCGTCCTCTCATCGTGACATTGAAGGTGACCCCGGCATCATCCTGGGAGACTTCGGTCCCCCTTATGTCTGCCTGCTGGGAAAAACCATAGGTCACAATCCGGCGGGTTATCTTGGGAATAATCGCCTGGACATTCTCCTGGTCGAGGCAGACAATCGCCGAACCATAGAACGGCACCTTGTTGACGAACTCGACGAAGGCGGCCTTGATTGCGTCTAAGTCGCGGTAGTGATCCAGGTGCTCCTCGTCGATGTTGGTCACGATCGCAATGGTCGGTGACAACCTGAGGAAGGAGCCGTCGCTCTCGTCCGCTTCCGCCACCAGATAGCGCCCGCTTCCCAACTTGGCATTGGTGCCGAGGGCCTTCAGCCGCCCGCCGACAACGATCGTGGGATCAAGCCCTGCGGCTGCCATCACCAGGCCCACAAGCCAGGTGGTCGTGGTCTTGCCGTGAGCCCCTCCCACGGCGATGCCGTATTTCATCCGCATCAGCTCTGAGAGCATCTCAGCACGCGGTATCACCGGAATTCCACGGGCGTGGGCAAAGATCATCTCAGGGTTGTCCGGCTTGACCGCCGAAGAATAGACCAGGACATCGGCATCCTTGACATTGGCGGCAGCATGCCCCAGGGCCACTTCGCCTCCCATCCTCGCCAGGCGCTCGGTCACTTCAGTTGCAGCCAGGTCGGAACCTGTGACCTTGTAACCCAGGTTGAGCAGGAGCTCTGCGATACCGCTCAT
>DATKKY010000059.1:0-9566 GCA_035542695.1 bacterium
GCGTAGGCTGCATCCTTCCGGACATAGACGACCTCGTTCCGATCTCGGAGGACGTCGGCAACCCGTTGCTCGACCTTCCGGTCGTCGTCGGCGCTCAGGCCCTTAAGCCGGGCCAGCGAATTGATGGCGCCGGACCGATGCTTCCAGTCCTTCGAGTAGGAGAGCTCCATCAGGGCATCCAGGGCAGCGGGAGCCTCCATCAGGCCGAGGATCCAGCTTGCCTCGTCCTTGGCGAGATCATTGCCTCGCCGCACTTCGTCGCACAGCATGGGCACCGCCGGCGGCCCGATCTTCACCAGAATGTCCTTGATGGCATTGCGCTTGGTCGCATCTTTGGTATCGAGCACGGTGCGCAAGTATTCAATCGACGCCGCCGAATCCGCCACCATCTTGTCGAAGGCGTACTTCTTCCAGGTTTGGAAGCGCGGCTCGCTCCGCATGGCGAGAACATAGAGCTCCCGGGTGGTGAAGGCCCGCTTCTCGAAAGGATACTCCCTCACCACGAGGTCTCCCCGCGGCTTCGTGGCTTCGCCGGGGACATCCATGCCGAGGCCATAGCGGCCGCTCTCCCAGAGCGACTCGTTGGCTCCCCGCGCCGCGTAGTAGTCCGTGCCCTTGGCATCGAGCTGGAGCCCGATGCTGCCGAACTCCCGCCGGTAGTCGCCGTAGCCGTTGACGTTGACCTTGCTCTTGCAGGAGTAGGAATCCACCCCGTCGGCATCGTACAGGATGCCGGTGCCGTTGGCGCTCCCGGCCCCCTGGCTGAGGTCAACCGCAGTGTAGCAGTCATTCCCGGAGAAATCAGCCAGGAGCCCTAGCGACAGGTCGTGGCCGCAGCCCTGTGATACCCCTTTGCTCACATAGTAGTCATTGCCTGATTGATCTTCGAGCAGGCCGAAGCCGAGGTGGACGCCCGCGCCCTGGGCGTATTGGTAAGATGAGTAAAGGTCGTGGCCGCCGCGGTCGATCAAGGCTCCCACGCAGTACCAGTATCCTACGCCCTGGCCGAAAATGTCGGAGGAGTACAGATCGTTCCCTTCCTCATCGATCAAGAGCCCGATCCCGCCTGAGTAGTCGGGCCGATAGCCGAAAGCGCAGCCCTGGGAGAGTGAAAGGAAATGATCGTCGTAGCGCAGGATGTCGGTCTGGGACATCTTGGTGAGATAGGTGTCGTTGCCGCTCCGATCGAGCATCACACCCGCCCCCATCACGTAACCGAAAGCCTGCGACTGCATGGCTGCCTTGTAAGAATCGTTCCCGGCTTCGTCCACCAGCAACCCCACGCCCAGGAAGCCCGCCCCCTGCGAAAACGCGCCGGACACGTAGATATCGTTGCCCTCGCGGTCGTAGAGGAGGCCCGCGCCGAAGATGCCGGCCCCCAGCGAGATGTGGCCTGCCTCGTAGGTGTCGTCGCCTGCGAGGTCCATGATTGTGGAGGTTCCAAAGATCGCCCCGGCCAGGCCGGGAGCATCCGCCGACTTGTACATGTCGTCACCGCCGAGATCGATGACCAGCCTGAAGTCAATCCCGGGGCTGGAGGCGAGGTCGTAGATGTCGTCGCCGCCAATATCAAGGATCAGCGCGAAGGCACCGGCGTACATATTGGGGCCGGCGTCTCCGATCACAATCGGTCCCCACTGGGTAAGCCCCATGTAAAGAATCGATCCGGTTACGGCTGCTGCTCCGCAAGCCCCGGGTGTGCTGCCACCGTTGTAGCGGCGCAACTTCTCCAGGCTCGGCTCGGAACCCGGTTGGGCAATCAGCTCGACCTCGTTCGAGAGGTCCTCAGCTCCTCCGATAGCGGACTGCGACATGATCGCTATAATAGGGACACGGATCTTCCGGCAGAGCGCGAGGATCGAGTCGCCGAGCGCCGTGTCCGCAGTCTCCAGGCTGTCGAGCTCAAAGGGATTCATTTTCTCCTGTTCATTCTCATCGTGAGGCGTGACCAGGTAGGCAGCATTTTCTCCAAGGAAGCCAAGGTCCGACCCAACCCCCGCCACGGCCTCGTCACGCATGAGGCTGGCAACCTCCACACGGGCCAGATAGATCTCAATCGCCCGCCTCAGGTTCTCGGGCAAGTGGCCGAAACTCCCACGGATGTCCCGGAGAGGGCGGACCGATGGGGCCGGCCATTCGACCATTGGGGTGGCAGCGCTGCCGCAAGGATAAAGACCGGCACCCTGTCGGATGGCAGCTGCCTCTCGGCTGCAAGCTGAAACCGGTACCGCGACGGACATGGCTTTCCAAGCATCATTCAGCATATAAGCCAGGCTGGAGTCGCCCTCAATCCCAGCCGCGATCTTGTCGACCCGTGCGAGGAGGCTCGTGGGATCATTCATCAGCGAGTCCACCAGCGGCAATCGAAAAGCGTCAGGCGTGGCATAGTCCAATCTTATCTTGCAGTCGCGAGGAGCGAGACCCATGTCGAGTAGGGCGCCACCGAGATCGTGTTCAAAGGTGGCCAGTTGATCCGAGGTGAGCGTCCCCGCCGCCCCGGCCGATCCCGCCGCCGAGGCGATCCCTGCACCCAACACAAGCGCCAGCATCAAGATGCCAGCTCCAGTAATTGCCCTTGCCATGCTCATCGAGCCCTCCCGCATTGTCGTTTTCGATGTGGCAGCGGCGGTGGTTCAGTTCGCGGATCTCACACTCAGAGTGATCTGCTTAGTCAGCACTTCCGTGCCTCTTCTCACCTCTAGCGTGATTTGGTCCCCCGGGTTCTTGCTTCCGAGCACCGTCATAAGGCCCTGGAGATCACCCAGGGGCGCGCCGTCAATCTTGAGCAGGATGTCTCCGGCTTGGAGGTCGGCGGTCTCAGCCGGGCTTTTGGGCACAGCCCCCTTGATGCGGATGCCCTCACCCGAATAGGTGAAGTCGGGCACAATCCCCAGAAAGCCACCACGGCCCCGAGTTACGGGGCTCTCGGGCGGCTTCACCGCCGCAATAACCGGCGTGAGCTCGGTCTCCGCATCGGCTAGCTTCGTGGTGAGCACCGTCGCAAAGGAGGCGATCCTTGATAGACCTTCGAAGTTGAGTTTGGCGCAGTCGTCGTCGGGCGTGTGGTAGTCCTCGTTGGCACCCGTGAAGAGGTGCAATGAAGGGATGTCGCGGCTGTAAAAGGGATTCTGGTCCGAGAAGCCGAAGACCTCCTGTTTTTCGACCAGCTCGAGCCCCGCTGACGAGTCGCTTTGAGCGAGCAAGGCAGGAAACTCGTTGGCGCTCCTCGCTCCGAATACGATCAGCTTGTTGGCCTCGAGCCTCCCGACCGTGTCCAGGTTGATGAAGACCACCGTGCTGTCGATGGGATAAGGGCAGTTGCTGCAGAAGTGCTCCGAACCGAGTGCCCCCAGCTCTTCGGCAGTGAAACTGATTAACGCGATAGATCTGGCATGAGGCGGCCCTGCAGCGAGCTTCCGAGCAATCTCTAGCAGAGCGCCGACCCCCGATGCGTTGTCGTCTGCGCCGTTATGCACTTCGCGCCGCCAGGGCGCCAACGATCCGATGTCGCCGAGGCCGAGATGATCGTAATGGGCTCCCACCGTGACATATTCGCCAGCGCTGGACTTGCCTGCCTTGCCGGGCGCAGCCGCGATGCCCGGGAGCACCGCGCCGACGTTCTTGACGCTGACCATCCGGGGTGCGGTGGTGAGTCCGAGCTGGCACTGGATGCCGGCTAGCTCCTGCCATCCCCGGGCCCTGGCAACTGCCGCTATGATGTGGGAAAGGCTGTCAGGCGGAATGCCCTGGGACGCCAGGACCATCTCGAGTGAGCGATGCCTGACTTCGATGCACGGTATGGAAGCCGGCGAGTAGGTCCTCTGGATTGCAAAGAAGTGGAAGCCCGGATCGGGATTGTCGCTCGAGCCGCTGACGAAGATCACGGCGCCGGCATTGACTTCGGCGGCTCTGGCCGTGAATTCCCTCATCCACTCCAACAGAGCATCATGACCAGCCATGGTCCAGCGTTCGCGGTCGAGCGCGGGATGCTCCCAGCAGAAGAGTACCTTGCCGGCCAGCCGGGCATCTTTCACGTCTGAGGCTGCCGTTCCCACGACAGCGCTTCCCCAGACCGTGCCGCTGCCCGACACCGGTAGCACCGAGTAATCTAGAGTTGCGTCCTCGATCGTAAAGATCGGCCGGCCTTCGATCTCGAAGCCGAACGGGATGGTGAACTCCTGATAGTAGGAATTGCCGAAGAGAGGCTTGAGCCCCGCCCGGGTGAACTGGGTCGCAATGTACTCGGCGGCCAGGTCGATTCCTGGTGTTCCCTCGAGCCTGCCTCCCAGAGAATCGCTTGCAAGATAGCACACCTCAGCTCTGAGGGTTGCTGTCGGATCCGGCTTGGCGGCCACCCCCTGGGCAGTTGTCCTGGCAGCCCATCCCGAAAGCGCAAGCCCAAGCAGGGCTGCTATTACAGCTCCAGCCCAACACACAGCTTTCCGGTTCACCTTATCTCTCCCTGAAGTCCGCCTTGAGCGGGCTTCGCCGTTCTTTCCACACGCCCTTCGCGATCGGCTTGTCTTTCGCAAACAGGAGGTAGCTATAAGAGCTATAGTGCGGAAGTCTGCTGGCCAGGCTTCTCAGGGCGCCGGGATCCTGGGTCAGCACCACGCCCACACCCAGCTCGTCGTTGTTTGGGTTCCTCACCGCGAAGACCAGGGTATTGCCCTTGAGCGAATAGGTGGAATCCGCCAAGCGGACGGTTTCGCCTTTGATGGCGATCTCACCCTTGAGCGGCGGCAGCACCTGGTTCAGGGCTTCGCCTCGCCCCAGGAGCCAGACATAGCTGCGCGAGAAGCAAGCAAAGGCGCCCGTTGACTCATCGAACAGGTTGGCGTCGAGGCCCCAGGTCTTCGCAACCTCCTTGAAGGTCGTGCGCGTGGCTTCATCCTCGATGCCGCCGAGCACCACGGGAATTGAATCCTGGGCAAATACCCCGCCCAGCGTCATCGGCACTTCCTCAAGATAAAGCCGCCGGAAGACATCGAAGTCGGGGTCTATCGCCACCGTGATCGGCTCGCTGCGGGTCTCAAGCGTATAGGTGCTGTCTTCGCCAGCGAGCCGTACTGTGAAGTCCTCAACGCCGTGAGTGGTTTCCACCCTGACCGGCAAGTCCAGGACGAACGGCGGCGTAGCCTGCTTGACGGTGAAAGTCACGGTGTACTTGCCACCCCGCTTGGCGTGCTCGACGGCGGAAAGGCTCACCGACGGTGCCCCCGTGTGCTTGATCCACTGATCGAAGAACCAGCCGAGGTCCCGGCGGGAGACCTTGGCGAAGGCGCCCTCAACATCGGTCCAGGATGCCTGCTTGAATCGGTTCTCAGCGTAGAAATTGCGAAGCCCGGCCCAGAACAGGCTATCGCCCAGCGATCTCCTCAGCATGTGATAGACCATCAGCGACTTGCCGTAGCCAACGCTTTGGGTGGCGGCATCACTCCGCTCAAGAAAGGCCGACAGCGGGAAGTCCTTGCGCTCGGTGACATAATCATTGAAGTCGATCAGGGTCAGGTGGCGGTAGTTGCGGGCCTCGTCCGGGCTCATCTTCTCTTTGTAGAGGTAGTCGGCCAGGTAGGTGGTCAGGCCTTCGCACCAGTTGCCTTCCTCGTACTTGACGTAGACCGAGTTGCCCCACCAGTTGTGGAGGATCTCATGGCCATACGAAGTATTGACGATGAAGGGCAGCCGAATCACCTTGCTGCCGAGCAAGGTGAAGGAGGGCATGCCAAAGCCGGTCTGCCAGAAGTTCTCCACCAACGCAAACTTGGCAAACGGATACGGCCCCAGGAGGCCGCTGTACATGGCGAGGTACCGTTTGGTGGCATCGATATAGACTTTGCACAGGCTGTCAGCTGGCTCGTAGGTGTAAGTCATAATCTTGACGCCGTTCGACTCGTCCTGGTGGGTGACGTACTTGCCTGCTACAAGATAGAGCTCGGGCGTGGGATTGGGCTCCGCCCAGACATCAACCGTGCGGTCTTCGAGGCCGCCACCGGCACGCTTTGCCTGCTCGACGGCCTCACGCACCAGGGCTCCCTGGCTCACCGCCTTCCAGGCCTGAGGCACGTCCACCTTCATTCTAAAGGAAAACAGACGGTCGAATTGGAACGGGTACCAGAGGGACTCGCTCGAGAGATAGACGCCGGCCGTGTCTATCAGGCCGGTGGTGGTCTCGGACCCCTTGGCATAGGACTTGGAAGGCGCCGCGAGGCTGTCGTAGATCACCCCGGAGTAAGCGATGACCACTGCAATAGGGCCGACGCAGGTGACGGTCGGATCGAACTCGATCGTTATGGCCCGGGCCTGCTTGACCGTTTCAATGTCTTCGGAGTCCGGGTGGGCCTTGAAAGCGCTTGGATCAACGTTCTCCTGGGTGGACCATCTGACCACCGGGCAGCTGGAGGTGACTTTGTCGACCGCGATTGACTTGTTGATGAGGAAACTGATCTTGTTCCCGCCGATAGCCTCCCGCCCCACGTAGATACTGTCAAGGGCGCTCAGGCTCCGGCCCGCCGGGTAGATCGATACCACAAGTGAGTGACGGAAAGCGCCGCCGTCAGCGGCCGCGCGCCCGGGCACCAGCAATGCCGACGCCGCGAGGGCCGCCGCCAGCATCACAAGCCCTGCCAGCATTGCCGACATGGCCGGCCCAAGCACCATCGCGCGAGCGCGGGCTGCGCGCCTGCCGCTTCTCAACATGATCCTAGATTGGTCACTTCGAAGTCTTAGCATGCTTTCTTCTCCTGCCGGCGTGATACGCCGATCTCACGGTGTCGAGCCGCCCCACAGCCTCACGGTAGGCTTGAGGAGTGTCAATGTCCATCCAGAAAGCCCCTCTGCCGATGGGAATCACCTCGAGATCGCCGCTCGCCACCAGCTGCTTAACTCCCCCCGTGAGGCTCATCACGCCTTCCTCAAAGGATGCCGCGAGCGCAGCGAAGATGCGGGCGTCGAATCGGAAGAGGCCACAATCAATTGCATTGTACTTCCTTAGACGCTTGTTGATAGCGACTGGTTTGCCGCCTACCACCCTCACCTTAGTGGCATCGGCAAGGTCGAACACCCGCGCCGGCACGGTGTCCACCGCCAGCACGCACTTGGATGTCCGGGCGCGCGCAACCCTCTTTATGGCTGCCGGCGCCAGCAAATGGTCGGACATCACCAGCAAGAACCGTTCCTGATTTCCCAGGGCTTTGCGCGCAGCATACAGCGAAAGCCCATTTGGAAGTCTCCATCTCGGGTTGTGCACGTAGGTAAGCTTGATTCCGCCGCGACGGCTGCCAAGAGCTCGCCTCAGGCACGCAGCGCGGAAGCCGGTTACCACCACGACCTCGCGAATGCCGGCCGCTTCGAGCCCGGCCAGCACCCAGGCGATGATGGGCTTGCCACCCAGGTCCATTAAGCACTTGGGCTGCTGGGGGGTGAGGGCGCGCACCCGCGAGCCGCATCCGGCTGCGATTATCACTGCCCTGGTGCACGCGGCTCTCATGATCTCAGTCCGAGGCGATTCTCGATCACGTCCACGATTCGGTCCGATGCATGGCCGTCGAGTCCGTAGAAGAGCTCGTTCCGGGCCTGCTCCAGATTGGCTTTCATGGCGGCATCAGCATTGAGCGCCCGGTCTATGGCTGCCGGTATCTGGTCCGGGCTTCCGATGTGGACAAAAGCCTTGTCCAAGAACCGCCGGTTGTCCTCGTCCAGGATCGGCATGCCGTCGTGGTGCTTCAGCCGGTCGCACGCCAAGTCATAGATTATACCGACCCGGCCCAGCGCGAGAAACTCGAAGATGGTGCTCGAGGCCTCGCTTATCATGGTGTCGGCGGCCACGATGAAGGGCAGGATGTTGTGCTCTTCGGGTGGAACCAGCCGGGCGTGCGGATATTCCGGCACCGCCTTCTCGTAAATCCGATGATGCCAGTGAGGAGCATATCTCCCGCGCCAGCTGTAGTCATGAAGTTTGATGATCAGGTTGTAGCCCTCGGTCGCCGCGAGGATCTTCTCGCGGATCTGGCTTAGGCTCGTCGGCTTGTAGGTTGGAGCATACAGCACGGTGGGCCTCGATTGATCTAGGTTCCAGCGACGCATGATCTGGTCGCGGCCGAGCTTTCCCTGGAAGATCGGATCCAGTTTGGGGTAGCCGACCACCAGGATCTCCGAGGCCCCCTCGACGCCGAACTCCTCGATTCGGCGCTTGCGGTAGTTCCCCTCGACGAAGACCAGATACTTGGTGTCACGGTGCTTGGCCAGCAGCCTATAGAGAATAGTCTTGATACCTGTGCCGTGGTTTATGAAGCACAGGAGGCTCCCGCCGTAATGTTGCGGATCGGGCAGAATATCGCCGGTCACCACCGCATCGAAGCCCCGCTTCTCGCGCGTCACTCGCAGCCCCTCGCGTTCGAGCGCCTCCTCGACCGCCCGGCGCCGCGAACGCTTGAAGAAGGGCCATTTGCCCACCCGCTCGTCGGTGCAGGCGAAGTAGATGTCGAACGAGCCGCGCTGCTTCATCGACGCGTAGATCGGATCGAGGGAAGCTCGGTGGTACTCGTGAGCGATGGCGAACAGTATCTTGGCTTGATTCACGCTCGGATCTTCCGTTTCTTGCGCCATTCTGGCACGTCCGGTGGGGCGGGTCAATTTCAAAAACTCCCCTACAAGGGCACGGGCTTTTGGTGTAATATACCCTGGTGGTGATGGACCCGCACAAGCCAAGGAAGCTACCCCATGACTGAAAAGGAGAGCCTACCTGACCTTACCTGGGCCCGGGATATCGCGGGCCTCGACGAGGCGCGACTCAGGGCGAATCTGGCGGCGCTATCGGTGGATCAGCAGGCCGAGCTGGTGCTCTCAGTAGGATGGCAGGACCGACTCCGGCTCGTGAAGAACATGGAGCAGGCTGCGGATGTGGTGAAGGCGCTTCCAGCGGAAGAAGTCTTCCTGACCCTGAAGAGCCTCGAGGAGGAGGATGCCCTGGTTCTGCTCCCGCTGACGTCGCCCAGCCAATTGCGCTTCATCCTCGATATCGAGCTCTGGGCCAGAGATAACGTCGACGGGGCCAAGGTGCTTCTCTGGTTGAGACGCCTGCTGGCCGCCGGAGAAGACAAGATCATCGAGTTTGTCACGACCGCGGACCTGGAGCTTCTGGCGATCGTCCTGAGGAAACTGGTATATCTGATACCCAACGAGGAGGGGGTCACGATACCCGAGGGGCTCCCCAGCATCATGGCGGACGAGTTCTTCACGATTCTTTCCAACTATCCTGAAGACACCGAGAACATCGGCATCTTCTTGAGAGTAGTTAGGCAAGCCGACCGGGACCTCTTCTACAAGATGCTCTTTGCGGCCTACGGCATGGCCGAGATGGAGACTCAGGAGGAGGCTTTCCGGTGGCGGACATCGCGGCTTGAAGAGAGCGGCTTCCTTGATTTCGATGAGGCTGTGGAGATCTATGGATACGTCAGTGAGGATGAGGCCCGCCGGCTTGTGGGCGCCTCGCCGCACCTCTACTACTCGGCCGCTGATGCGGGACCGGCTGCTCCAAGTTTCCCGGTGCTCTTGGCGCGCCAGAA
>DATKKY010000060.1:0-5667 GCA_035542695.1 bacterium
CTGGAAGTCAGGCAGCATCCGGTCACGGCCAATCTTCCACGGGGGTGCCCGCCAGAGGTCCTCCTTCAGATCGCGGTCGGTGCCTCGCTCACGATTGAGCCGCCGGCGTACCCCATCGTAGTCGGGCGGTACGGCTTCGCAGATGCAGGTGACTCCCTCAATCAGGGCCGAGGCGCATGCATGGGCAATCTGGTCCACGATCGCGGTGAGAGCGTCGGCGACGTTGTGCTGGTTGCGGCCGAGCAAGTGGGAAGGGGCCGGGTGCTGGTGTTCGGAGACACGTCTCCATTTCAGAACGGCGCACTGTTTCTTTCTCAGCGCCTGGTGAGCAACGCCATCGGGTGGCTGGCGCAGCGCTCCCGGCCGGTTCCATCAGGCTATGGAGACGAACTGGCCCTCGTCGATTTCTCGCTGGCGCCTGAGGCGCGGCTTACTCTCTTCGACAAGGCCTCCCTCGGTGGACTGGCCAATTGCTTGGCCAGAGCAGGAGTCGAGGCAGTTCCGGCATTTTCCCAAGCAGCATGGAGATCCCCCGCCAAGTACCTCTTTCTGGTGAACCCGACGCGCTTCGGCCATGACGATGCCGGCCGGCTTGAGGTGTATATGCGCGAGGGCGGCAACGTTATCCTGGCTCAAGGCTTTGCAGCCGCACCACCGTGCGAGCCTTTGCTGGCCCGCTTCGGTCTTGCCGTTGAGGACGTACCTCTCGGTGCAGGCGAGCCCGGAGGCCGAGTTAGGCACAAGGATGCGTGGGCCATTTCCTGCTCGGACACTTCGGACGCCGTGGTCAGGGCTTCGGCATTCGGCTATCCGACTGTGGTGACGGAACGCGTCGGTCAGGGCAGCCTCACTCTGGTGAGCGACGGCGGGTTCTTCCTGGACGAGAATCTGGAAAGCGAAGAGCGAGCTGAGCCTCGGAACCTAGCCTTTGTGAATGATCTGATCTTGGCTCTGCGGGGCTCGAGCCAGGCCGCTAGCGAAAGGTAGGAATGGGATTGGGCATCAAGGTAGCAGAGAGGCTTGGGCTTCCGCTCGGTGTAATCCTCCTTAGTCTCGTGTGGCCGGCGGTGAACCATCTTGTCTCCAAGCCCAGTCCCTACTGGGCTGTTGGGCTGGCTGGGGTAGGCACTTGCCTGTTGGCCTGGCCGATGGCCGAGAGCGCGAAATCTGTGCCGGGCCACCGACGGACCGTCCGCTCTCTTCTTTGGAGACCGCTTGCGCTATCGACCATCGTGCTGGGGGTCTGCTGGTTCTCGTCTTACGTGCTCACCGGCCTGGCTTGGCGACTTCACGATGTGAAGGTGGCCATTCCGAGGCAACTGGCGCCGCAGCTCTTGCGCGCCGGCTTGGGCGTTGGCGATCCTGGCTGCCTGCAGCTGTGGGCTGGCACCCACCTCGAGACTGTCAGGGTCACGTTCGAAGGTTTGGGCATCTACGAGGTGTGGTTCCTGCTCACGGCCCTGGCTACGCTGGGCGCGCTCGCTGCGCGAACCTCGGGCTGGCGAATGCAATGCCGCAGGGCCGCGACCGCACTCGCCATCATCGCGGCTTACGCTGTTCTCAGGTTCGCGTGTTTGGTTGTCTTGGCGACGGAGCACGCCACGCCCTGGCTCCTCGTGCGGCAGCCCTTCACCAGCCTCTCCTGGCTGCCGCTCGCCTGCTGGCTTCGTGTTCCTGCGCCACCATATGTCCTGTCCGGGGACGCGGCGGATTGCCAGACACCATCGCCTGCCTCACTGAGGGCATCACGCATCGCAAGGTATCTTGGGCCGCTCTCGCTATTAGTGGCGGGTCTCAGCTTGGCCTTCGCTGCCGGGTTCAATGATCCTGGAAGTATCAAACGAGGTCGCGTGGTGATCGATGAGAGCCACTCCAACTGGGAGTGGACCCGCGAGCCCTTCGACACGACATCTTTCGGCATACGCGCTGAGTACAACTACTACTGCCTCGCGCAGTATCTGGGTCACTTCTACCACGTGCGCGTCTCGGCTGATACATCGGCAGGCGCGTTGGCGAGCGCCCTCGACTCCGCCGACGTTCTAATCATCAAGACGCCGACTGGGGCCTACTCCGAGTCGGAGCTCGATGCGTTCGAGCGCTTCGTCCGCGGAGGTGGCGGCCTCCTGCTTATTGGGGACCACACCAACCTCTTCGGCATGTCCGCATATCTGAACCGCATTGCGTCACGCTTCAACATGAGATTCCGGTTCGACGACACCTTCGACCTGGAGACCACAGGGCTCTCCACCTATCGTCGCTCGCGGTTGGTGTTCCATCCCGCTGTGCGGCATCTCTGCGAGCTCGGCTTTCTGACATCCTGTTCGATCGAGGGCGGACGGGGCATCGAGCCCATCATCGTGGGCTACGGACTCGGCAGCGAGGACGTTGACTACGGTCATCCCAACTTCTTCAGCAATATCGCCTACGATCTTGCTGACAGATTCGGTCTCTTCCTTCAGGCAGGCGCGAAGCGTTCGGGTGCGGGCCGCGTACTTCTCTTTACTGACAGCACGTGCTTCTCCAACTTCTGCATGTTCAGCCCTGGAAAGGCCGAGATCCTGCTCGGTTTCGTCGATTATCTGAACCGCCGAGGCGCGCGGTATCCTCACGCGCGGATTCTGGCCGTAGCGACGGGGCTTGCGGCGGCGCTTGCCGGATTTGCTGCTGCTTGGCGACGGACCGGCGCCGGTGCCGGGTCCAGAGCCCCGGTTTCCAGGCGATGGTCTTGCCTCCGCCCGCTGGTTCTGGTCGTCGTGGCCGGGTTCGCCATCGGCACAATTGCGACCACCCGGCTGAATGCTTGCCTCTATGGCCCAGTCCTGCTGCGTGAGCCGCTTCCCACGGTGCTGTTCGATGTCGAGCACTCGGGAGCATCCTTTTTCACTTTTTTGGGCGAGTCCCCTGATCGCAGATGGCAGCAATTCGCCGAGTTCTTCATGTGCGCTGAGCGACTGGGTCTCTATCCGCGTGCAGGTTCGATTGGTGATGCCGGGGTCGTCGCGCCGCAAGCCGTGGTGATCGTGGACCCGATTCGTCGGTTTGAAGGCGCCGATCTCGACCGCCTCGTTGCTTACGTGCGTGGCGGTGGGCGCTTGTTAATGCTAGACACGCCCGAGAATTCGGGCTCCACCGCGAATAGCATCCTCGGGCGTTTTGGAATCCAGGTGGCGCTTGTCCCCGTTGCTGTCCAACCCGGCGAGGTACCGGGCCTCCCGGATTTCTATCCCACCCTGGTCGCACTCTGGACCGATGCGCGACCCGCGGAGATTTCCCAGCGGCCGCCGTGCTTCATCAAGGCCTTCGGCAAGGGTCAAGTGATGCTGTCGGTCAACTCGTTCCGGTATAGCGACGCGGTGGTTGGCACTCCACTCGACCGGAGGCCCCCGGCCGAGCCCATACTAGAAGTATATAGTGAGATCTTCCGTCTGCTCCGGGGCAGGGTGCCCGCACAGGCAAGCACCAAGCCGGCCGGCATCCAGTGATCCGCTGATCTGCGCCATCGAGCATTGACAAGCCTACTGCCGGCTGCTAGAGTGCCAGAAAAAGGAGACAGGACTGGCCTTGTCGAGTCAATCTGGCACTGGCAGCGCGGACCGTGGCCGGTGGCTCAACGCCCCAGGCGCCGGCCGGATCGTGACGATGGCTTGCTACGCTTCCGTTGCCCTGCTCTTCACAGCTCTCCACTTTCGACTGTCGGCGCCGTGGTCAGCGGCAGACTACGCGCGCTTTGCAGGCCCCCCGAGCCAGTGGCCCGTCGAGGAGACCACCTTCAAGCTTCGGCTGCTGACTCCGCTCCTCGCACGAGCCCTGACCGTAGCCTTCGGAGCTAATGCCGAATGGGTCTTCAAGAGTTTGGCCTGGGCATCCGTGCTGCTCTTGCTCGCTTTCTACCGGCGCTACCTCAGCAACTTCCTTGCGCCCAAGTTCTCGAATCTGTTCGCGTTAGCTCTGGTCTATCCTCTCGTCTGGAATTTCTGCCTGTTGAATAGCCTCTATTTCCCATTTGATATACCCTCGATTCTCTTCTTCGTGATGGGGTTGCACTTCATCTACCGCAGGAATTGGTTTGCCTATTACCCGACCCTGGTCCTTGCCGCTTTGAACCGGGAGACATCCGTATTCTTGATCTTCGTGTTCGGTGTCACTCTATACGACTCTATGACCCACCGCAGCTTGGTCTGGCATCTCGTGGCGCAAGCCGCGATCTGGGCCGGTCTCAAGGCGATGATATTCCTGACTGTCTCTGGGAACTCCGCGGTGCTGACCAAGAGCCATCTGGGCACTAACCTGCGCGTGCTTGGCGACATGGTCGCGTTGCGCGGCAACTTCATTAGAGATTGGGGCAAACTGGTGCTGGCCTTCGGGGGCACGTGGTTGGTTCTGCCCTGGCTGGGGAGAAGGCAGCCAGCCTATCTCAGACGCTGCCTGCTGGTGATCATTCCTTTTATAGTGCTGGCCTTGTTCAAGGGGGTGATCGATGAGGTGCGGCTCTATGGCGAGCTGGTTCCGGTTGTGTTCACTCCCATCGTGTATTCGATAGCCCAAGGGCTTGGCGGCGCAAGATTGCAGGACGACGCCGCCGGTTCAGGCGGATGATCGCATGAGCACAAAGCGGACTGCCATCGCTCTCATTCTGCTGGGGATCCTTCTCAGGTTGGCACTCCTCATCTGGGCCAAGGGAACCTTGGTGGATGACGCCTACATCTCGCTTCGGTATGCGGCCAACCTGGTTCATGGGAAGGGGCTGATTTACAACCAAGGGCTTCATGTGCTTTCGACGACATCGCCGCTCTATACGCTCTGGGTTGCTCTGCTGATCTTCGTGGCGCCCCGGATCGATCCCGGCTATGTGATGGGCATCACCAATCTCGTCTTCTTCGGACTTGCCGCATGGTGGCTCTGGACGCTGTGCTCCGCCGAAAGCCGAAGAAGCGCCCTCTTGGTTCTGATCTTCTTCTGCACTTTCATCAGGTTCGTGGACAACACGATAATCGGGATGGAGACCACGCTCTTCATGTTTGGGATGATGCTGTCGCTGGTGCTACTGGAGAGGCGGCGGCTTGGCTGGGTTTCCTTAATCTTGGCACTGTCGGCACTGGTCAGACCTGAGGGCGTGTTCTGGGCGGGAGCAGTCTCGCTGGTTGCATTGCTCCAGGGCGCGAGGCCGAAGCCCAAGCAGCTCTTGCCAGCTGCGATTGTGGCTGCAGCTTGGCTGGCCTTCTCCATCCCCTATTACGGTTCCCCGATTCCGTACACGGTGAAAGCCAAGTCCGGATGGTTCGTACTCTGGGAATCCCGCGGGGTGCTCGCCCGGATCGGGCACACGTTCTCGAGCCTCGCCTTGATGGATCTGCCGGATCAACTCCGCTCGGCAGGTTCGTTGCTGCCGGTCCAGATCATAGTTGGATGCGCAACCCTGGTCGCTTTCTGCTATGGCGTGAAGTATCTTCTCGGCAGACGTAGCGTGCTCATAGCCTTCCCGCTCGTCTTCCTCTTCTATCTTGCCTTCTATCTCCTGGGACGCGCCTGGATCGACTTCAGCTGGTATGGCATTCCGAGCGGCCTGGCCTATCTTGTGACGGTGGCCTTCGGCCTCGAGCAGCTCGGCAAGCGATTGGTGGGGCGGGCGTGCCGGGAATCGTGGCTCAAGACTGCTGGGGTGGCGCT
>DATKKY010000061.1:0-2720 GCA_035542695.1 bacterium
GCAGCCGGGCATGGGTGCCGGCATCGCCGCCAGCGGCACGCCGCGTCCTGCCGCCGCCCGGTTCCAGAGCCTCACCACGCACGCGATCTTCGGCCTCGGACTCTATGCAGCCGGCTGGGCTGCCAGCTTCATGTACCCGCCGTGAAGGCCAGTTTCTGCACCAACACTCAGTTGGGGAGTGAAACGACGAGGGTTCCCGCAAGGCCGAGCTTGTGGGCGGTCCGCTCGATCCGGGGTCTGCTCTCATACAGCACCGAGAATAGAGCGAAGTGCAGCCGAGCCAAGTGGCGAAAACAACCAGCCGAGGACAGCGCAATTGAGCGCCACAGTCACCCAAAAAAGGACTTGGAACGACCACTTCTTCGATTTGTGACGAAGCAGTCTCTGCGCAACCAATGCTCCCGGCCAACCGCCGATCAAGCCGAAGAGGTGCAACGTGCTCTCTCGGGTTCTCCATTGATCCCTTCGGGCCGCCGACTTATCGAGCGCGTACGCAAGAAACGCGACTGCACTGGCGCCGAGATAAAGCCCCAGAATCGCGCGAGGCAGCTTGCCCGCGAACACCGACGCAGCCACAAAAATGAGAAAGAGAGCAGCCAGTGTCAGCGAGACGGTCGCGAGCGCGGACGAGACAGCTACAGGAGAGCGAACGCCGACGAGCGCGACATTCTCGGCTCGCGCTCGGCCTTTCGCATCTGTGGTTAGTCGGTAAGTGACGATCTCACCACCGACCGGCCGTCGTTGCCGGTTTGAGAATGACTTGATATGCACAAAGACTTGCTCACCACCACTATTCGAGGTGATAAAGCCGAAGCCTTGATCGTCCTTCCAGGTGGTTATCCTTCCTTGATAGCGCATACGGGTCGTTCCAGGGGGCTAACGTTCACAGTGGGAGGCGCGTGCCGCTCTTGCGCGTGTCCCTCTCGACGGTGCTGTTGGGCGGCACGACGTCACCTGGACGGAATGATGCATGCTTCCGCCAATGCGCCAACGCAACCCTCAGTGCAGACCGCCTCGCCATTTCTATCTAGCGCCGCAGACCCCTTCGGAACGCGGGAACAGACTACTTCGCCCATTCGATTGACGATGCACTGTCCGGGGCCACACACGGCCTTCTTATATCGGTCGAGCAAAATGCCGCCATCCGCAGGAGAGCATCGGACCTCGCCGAGGTAGTCTGTGAGACAGGATCCCCCCGGTAAGGGACATTGCACATTGCCATAGCGATCGCTCACGCAACCTGGCGTTACAGACTGTGAATAGGCGGATGAGATTGCGCCAAGAGTGCTCAATGCGCTCAACGTGGCGAAGACAATCGGGCTCAACAGTTTGACCGACATTTCCGCACCATATAGCTGATACAAGGGTGACGCCCAACGTTCAGGGTCGGCCGCGGCCCCGCGAAGCGAGGACATGATCTTCATCCGATTTGGTGGACACTTCGCGAGGCATTGGCCAAGCGTTCGAACTCGACCGGGGAATGGTACCCCAGGCTGGAATGGATGCGTTTCTCGTTGTAGAAGCGATCGATGTAACCCGCGACTGAGGCATTCAGTTCGGCATCGGTCGCGAAGCTGCGCTGGTGCGTGAGCTCGGCCTTGAGCGAATGGAAGAAGCTTTCCATGTGAGCGTTGTCCTGGCAGTGCCGCGGGCGGTTCATGCTGGGTACGATGCCCTTGGCCTTGAGGAAGTCCTGGTAGCCGTAGGCCGAGTACTCGATGCCGCGGTCGGAGTGGAAGAGCAGCCCAGGCTTGGGATTTCGAGCCGCGATCGCGCGCTTGAGCGCACGCAGGGTCACCTCCGTCGTGCGGTTCTTCGACACAGTCCAGCCAACGATGCGTCGCGAGAACAGGTCCATCACGGTCGCCAGGTAGCGCCAGCGCTTGCCAAGGCGCAGGTACGTGAGATCGCCCACCCAGATCTGGTCCATGCGCGTGGGCAACGGCTCCTCCAGCCGTAGGTTGCCCGTCTTCAAGAAGAACTTGTGTACGCCGCTTGAGTTGCGGTACAGGCGGCTTACCCGGGCCCGCAGGCCGCGCTCGCGCATCAGGCGCGCGACACGCTTGTTGCTGCAGTGAACGCCCTCTTGCCTGAGCACCTTGTGCACGCGCGGCGAGCCGTAGCGCCCGCCGCTGTCGCGATGGATGCGCTCGATCCGCTCGCCCAGCTCCTCGTCCTTGCGCCTGCGATTGCTGCCGTCCCTAGCCAGCCAGGCGTAGAAGCCGCTCCTTGAGACCTTGTAGCGCCGGCACAGGAACGCCACCCCGTACCGCCCTCGGTGCTCGGCTATGAACTCGAACTTCGCCTTCGGCGTTCGATATTGAAGCGGATGGCTTTTTTTAAGAGGTCATGCTCCACCTCGAGCGCGGCGAGCTTGCGCTCCAGCGCCCGCACTTCCCGGCGTGCTTCGACCTTCGCCTGCAGCTGCCTCACCTGCTTCTTCAGAGCGCGCTTCTCCGGGTCCGCCTTCGGCACCCTCAGCGCCTTCGGCAAGCTCAAGCCAGCGGCCTCGGCCGCCGGCTTGAGCTTGCCTTCGCGGTAGTCCTTCTTCCACTTCGAGAGCATGAACGGGTGAATGTCCAGCGCATGCGCCACCTCTTGCGTCTGGATATCCGGGTGATTCGCCAGCTTCACCGCTTGAATCTTGAACTCCAGGCTGTAGCGATGAACCTTCTTCGGCCCAACCGGTGCCGCCATGAACACCTCCTCAATCGTTAGGT
>DATKKY010000062.1:0-2959 GCA_035542695.1 bacterium
GACGACCCGGGATGCTCGTCACCTTTGGTCCTCACCTTGCGCCTCACCGCGTTCGACAACATCACCGAGTTGGGGATGTAGACAACTTCGTCCCCTGATCTCACCAGGGTATGGGCGAGGCGAATGTCCGAGACGGTGCCACTGACCCCGACGACCGTGATCTCTTCGCCGATCCTCACCATGTGGGTATTGAATATCAAGATAGCAGCCAGGACATTGGCGATGATGCTCTGAGTCGCAAACGCGATGACGACACCAGCAACGGCGCCGACGCTGATGCCCAGAGCGGGATTCGAAGCGAGAATGGAGACCACGGAAACGAGAAGAATTGTGTAGCACACGATCCGTATCGTGAGTCGCAATCGGGCGCCGGCATGCTGTCTGTCCCGGGCACGCAGGCCGTACGAGGAACCGCGCGCCAGGGCCTCGGTCAAGAAAACGCCGAGCAATGCGGTTTCGGCGGAAATGATGTACTTCTGTTCGCTAGCTACCAAGGCAATGAGACCTCTGTGCGCAATCTCCAGAGTGACCAGGATGAGCACGATGCTGAGGATTACTCCTGAAACGGGGACCGCCATCGTGCGCCCAAAATGCGAATTCCGTTCTTCAGTTTCCATCCCGGTAGCACCTCCGTGGGGGTTCTTAGGAACCCAATCGATAGCCGCGCGCCCTATTCTAGCACGCTCGGCACCGGCTGGATTGCTGGGGCGTCCCACTCTTGGACCTGAAGCCAAGACGACGAGCGGCCGCGGTTCCGGCCGGCGCTGTCCGCGGGCCCGGCCGAAAGCAGTGGCCGGATACCGTTGGCCAGGACGAAGATCTCTTCTGTTCAGTATGCCAGATTATACGTACGGCCACCCCCTTGCCCAATCGACCCGGGCGCTTAGCATCACTTGGCCTGCTCGCGCACCTTAGTCGATGCTGCGGCCTCTGTCCGCGCCACCACGAGTTTCGGCAAGTCCTCGGCGTAACCGCAATTGAGACACTCGACGTACCAGCCGTCCGGGTCCCGGTCCAAATAGAGCCAGCCGCCACACCTCGGGCACGGCTTACGTGCAAATTCGCACCTCATCACTCCACCTCCGGTTGCAGTCGCCCTTGTTATCGTTACGAATCCAGAGTAGTTCCAGCGAAGTATTGCCGTGACCAGACCAAAGTAGGGCTACAGGACGGTCAGATCACAAAAGTGCTTGGCCCGCGTTGGGCTACCCTCCAACTGTACCTTGGTCTGGTGTCGGCCATACCTGCCGGACGCTAGAGTGAAGGTGTCTGGAGGAATCACTTGGGTACAAGCTTCATAGCAGGCAAGAGCGTTCAGGCGCAAGCCTGCCCGTGGGACTACGAGACCGACGCCCTTTTGAGGAACGGCTCGGCGATCAGGCAGAGGCCGCTCCGCAGGGAGGACGCCGAGGCATGGGTAACCTTCGTTTCGCAGCTCAGCCCCCACGCCAAATACCGGCGCTGCTTTGATCTGCCGAAGAAGGGGCTTGGTCTGGAGGAAGGACTCCGTTTCTGCGCCTTTGAATACCGGGACATCTTCCCTTTCGTCGCTGAAGTGACCACCGAATCTGGCGCCAGGATCGTTGGCATCGGAAGTTACTATCGCCTGCCCGGGCGCCAAGTGGCCGAGGTGGCCCTCGTCGTCGCCGATGCGTACCAAGGCAAGGGAATCGGCACCAAGCTCCTCGACTGTCTGGTTGAGGCTGCCCGTGACAACGGGATTACCTCGTTCGCGGCTGACGTGCTGCCCGAGAACTACGAGATGATGGCTGTTTTGCAGCACTCTGAATTCGACGTGAGAAGCGAGACAATAGAAGGAGTGAACCGCGTCGCTTTCCCGATCGCGGAGCTTCCCCAAGATCGCGCGAAACCGGGCGGAGAACAACCGATCGCAAAAGGAGGGCAAGGAGCATGTACAAGCGGATGTTAATACCGCTGGACGGGTCTGAACTGGCCGAGGTAGTCTTCACCTACGCCAAGGAGCTGGCTGGGCGGCTGGGCATCGATTTGGTCCTGCTGAACGTTTGCAGCGAGGAGGAGGCGGGGCTGCTGCCGATGCGCCGGGGCTATGTTGAGCGGATGGCTGACATCGTGAGAGACCAGTCGATGATGGTCCAGAACGGAGCCGCGGGCTGCACTGAGGTGAAACCTATAGAAGCTGAAGCTCACGTCGTCACCGGTTACCCGGCCGAGGAGATCCTGCGCTATGCCGAACAAGATGAGATCGACCTGATTCTGCTTGCCAGCCACGGCAAGTCCGGGATCAAACGGTGGGCCCTCGGCAGCGTGGCCGACAAGGTGCTGCGTGCAGCCGGCGTCCCTGTCTTACTGGTGAGAGCGGGCCTCCCCAAGGAGGTGATCTACGACCAGTTTCCCACCCGGTCGATAGTCGTCCCGCTGGACGGTTCCAAACTGGCGGAGACCGCTCTTCCGCACGCACAGGCGATAGCCAAGCAACGGGGCGCCGATTCGGTCCAGATCGTTCTCCTGCGGATCTGTGAGCTCACCGATATGACATTTCCTGATCCGGGAAGCTATTATCTGATCCCCGACCAGTATCCGCGAACGAGACCGGTGCGATGGGAAGTGTATGTGGAACAGGAGTTGCGGCGACGTCAAAGTGCCAACCAGGAGTATCTGGACACCATCGCGAAAGCCCTTCAGGCCGATGGTCTCCAGACGCGCACGAAAGTGCTGGTTGGCGACCATCCGCTCTTGGTCGACCCGGCGACAGAGATTCTCGAATACGTGAAGACGCATCCGACCAACCTCGTCGTCATGTCGACCCACGGCCGCTCCGGCGTGGCCCGGTGGTCGCACGGCAGTGTGGCCGAGAAGATCATGCAGGGCGGGGACACGCCGGTGCTGCTGATAAGGCCCAAGTAGCGACAAGGCATGCCTGTCGCGAAAGAACGTTGATAAGTTGGATCCTGGGCCACTAGTGAGCGTGCTCCTGGTT
>DATKKY010000063.1:0-8727 GCA_035542695.1 bacterium
GGTATCTCGGGCCCAACGAGAAACCGGCGTGCCAATCCTTGTACGCAGCACAAAAGAGCAGTCTCGCGACGAAGGCTGCTGCAAGGATCGTCGAAAGCACCGGACGCTCCCGGTGGAACCCCCGCCAAGCCACCACACCCAGGATCACCGCCGGACAGAAGAGCACCAGGCCTTTGCCGGCTGCCAACAGCAAGTGATAGAGAGCCAGCCAGTAGGCTCGTCCGAACAGGCTCACAAATGCGAGTTTGTTGGCTGGGCTGAGATTGCGGCCCGATTCGAAGAAGCTCCCGAAGCGGGCGTAATTGTAAATGCCGAGCAAGACCATCACGGCTACGAAGCCGGCGAGCCAGCCAGGCACTGCACGCCATCGGGGCTTGCCGCTCGCTCCTTGAAGGGCCGTCCAGCCGGGGGCAAATACGAGATACGCAGCAAAGAAGGGAAGGAACAGGGCAGCGGTTGCATGGGTAGCCGTTGCCAGCCCCAGGGCGATTCCCGAGACTGCAAGCTGAATCCCGGAGCCTGACTGCCACGCCACCAAGCCGTAGAATGAAACAAGGACAAAGAGCAAGGCCAAGGGCTCGCTGAAGAAGCTCCCGGCATAGGGCCAGGCAAGCGTGCCAAAGGCGTAGAAGAGCGCCACGAGGAGAGCAGCGCTGCCTGATCTAGTCAGCCGCAGCAGCACCCCATAGAGCACCACAACGGTCAGGGCGCTCACCAAGACGTCGAACCATGAAACCAGGTAACGGAGAGCGTGGGGCCTTAGGTCGCTCTCGGGAGCCCCGAACATGATGTGATTAAGCCCGTTCCCGACGTAGTGACTGAAGGGAACGGAGTGGTTCAGGTACCAACCCGACTGATTGATCCACTGACCCAGTTTGACGGCCGGCACCAGGACCAGAGACTCCATCGGTGGATATATGGAATAGAGCCCGCCGCCGGTTCCGGTAGCGACTCCGAAGCCCGGCCAGCTTTCCAGATCCCTAGGAGAGAAGCCGCGGCCATCGGCCAGCGATTCCGCCACGCGAAATACCACCTCGGAGTCAGGGGGGCGGACGCCGCCGTAGTTGGTGACCGCGTAGACCGCGAAGCAAATCAGAAAAACCGCGAGCGCACTCCTCAGCCGACTCCCATCACTTGCCCCTTCTCTCGCCAGCGTGCCTTCTGAGCGTTGCATGGGGAGAGCTTCGGCCAATCCGGCGCGAATTGTCAATCAATTGTTAGGGTGCTGCCGGGAGGCTTGTAGGGGTGGCGGAATGATGCAAAATGTGCGATCATGTGTTACATACCCCTGAAAAGCTGCGCGGAGTGGCGGAGCGGCGCAGCCAACGATAGAGAGAGGACATCGAATGAGGTATTCTCAGGTCGCAGCCGTGCTCGGTCTGGTCTTGCTGGTCTCAGGAGTGGTGTTTGCCCAGCCATCTGGCGAGGGCGTCGTCTCAGGCATGCTCAAGGACAAGTCAACTGGCGGCCCCCTCGAGTTCGCCAACGTGGCCCTGCTTGCGGGGGCCGACACATCCCTGGTCAAGGCAACCACTACCGGCAAGGATGGGAAATTCCTTTTCACCGGCGTGCCCGGCGGGGCGTATATCATCGAATGCAGCTTCATTGGTCACGAGAGCTATCGGTCGGCGTATTTCACGGTCGATCCGCAGCACCTCAGGATTGAGCTCAAGCCAATCACTATGACCGAGTCCGCCTTCGCTCTGGACGAGGTCGTGGTGACCTCCGAGAAGAAACTCTTCAATTATGAGGTCGACCGGAAGGTCTATAACGTCGATCAGGACATGATGAGCCGGTCGGGGAGCGCGAGCGACATCCTGCAGAATATCCCTT
Source organism: bacterium (assembly GCA_035542695.1). Classification (GTDB taxonomy): domain Bacteria; phylum Arandabacterota; class Arandabacteria; order Arandabacterales; family Arandabacteraceae; genus DATKKY01. Next base: position 1,834 of record DATKKY010000063.1, read on the forward strand.
CGGTGCAGGTGGACATCAACGGGAACGTCAGCCTGCGCGGTTCTCCCAATGTGCTGATAATGGTCAACGGCAAGGAATCTCCGATAATGAGAAGAAGCAGCGCGGATGTCCTTCAGCAGATGCCCGCGAGCAGCATCGAGAAGATCGAAGTGATCACCAACCCCTCGGCCAGGTTCACACCCGAGGGAACCTCGGGCATCATTAACATTGTGCTCAAGAAGGAGACCAAGGGAGGCATCAACGGTAACTTGACCGGACATGCGGGCGAGATAGGCCGGCACAATGAGAATGTGACTCTGAACTACAATCCCGGTCCCTTCAACGTGTACGGCACTTACGGCTTCAGGCACGATCTCCGGGCCTTCCGCGGCACCGATCTGCGGCAGGAGACAGCTGCGGAGGCCGGCTGGAGCTCCTATCGAGGGACCGACCACGCGAGTTTCCATCCCGACGTCAACATGGGCACCGTTGGGCTCAGTTATCATCCCGGGGAAAGCAACACGCTTGAGCTGAGTGGTGAGTACTTCAAGCGCCGGCCTTACCGAAACGGGATCTCGACCATCGTCGAGCGTGATACCAACAACGTCGCCATCCAGGATTACGACCGTGTGGAGTCCGGCTACGAGAAGGAGAGCGAACGCGGCTTGACCGCGGCCTTCGAGCACGATTTCGCAAAGGAAGACCACAATCTGCGCGTCGAGGGCACCTTCACCGACTCTCCCGAGTTGGAGTACACCAACTACACCAATGTCTACCGGGCGCCAGCCGGGCCTGACCAGTACGACAAAGAGCGCAACGACAACGGCGAGCAAGAAGGTCAGCTGACGGTGGACTACGCGAATCCTCTAAGCGAAGAGACCAAGCTGGAAGCCGGCTACGCCGGCGATCTCAGCCGGATGGACGTGGACTCGCGTGCCCAGTATTTCGACGCCGTTGAGCAGAAGTTCCTGGACTATCCCGGGCGGGTCTATCACGTCAAGATTGACCAGACGGTTCACGCCGTGTATGGCACCCTGGAGCACACCTACGGCAAATTCAGCCTCAAGGGCGGTCTGCGTGTCGAGCACGCAGACGTCAATACCGAGATGGTCAGCAAGGATTCCACCATCACCAACACCTATTTCGGGCTTTACCCGACGCTTCACCTGGCTTACAAGCTCAGCGAGAGCGGCCAGGTGCAGCTCAACTACAGCCGCAGGATCCGCCGGCCGGAGGTTGACGATCTCAATCCCTTCCCGCGATATGAGGATCCTCGGGATGTCGAACAGGGCAACCCCAAACTCAAGCCGGAGAACATCCACTCGATCGAGCTGGGCTATCAGTGGCGCAACAACGGCCTTACCCTGGTGCCGAGCATTTTCTACCGCTACAAGTACGACGGCATCACCCGCGTAGCCACCGCTCGTAGCGATACCACCTTCCGCACCATTACGAACCTGTCGAGCGATCAGTCCGGCGGGCTTGAGACCGTACTGGCGGGGTCAGTGGGAGACTTGGTGGCGGCCAACCTGAACTGCACGGTGTTCTACGAGCAAATCGACGCTTCCAACATCGGCTACAGCAGTAAGAAGTCGATCGTTTCTTGGAGTGGCACCTGGAACGTCGACGTCAACCCGGTCAAGAACACGATGTTTCAGATCAATTCCAATATCCGGTCAGGACGGCTGACGCCTCAGGGCAAGGTCCGGCCGACTTATGGGATCAACCTCGGAGTCCGGCAGGACCTTTTTGCCGAGAGGATCTCGCTCACCCTTACGGTCTCGGACATCTTCAAGACTCAGAAGCAGGACATCACGCTGGACGTCGGCGGGATAAAGCAGCATGAGACCTTCCGGCGGAACGCTCGGCTGGCTTACTTCGGCGTGTCCTATCACTTCGGTCGGGCGGAGAAGAAGGCCAAGGAGAAGTCGCTTCAGTACGACGATCAGCAGCAGTAACGGCCGACGGAGGCACACATGAATCAAGTGATCCAAGTGCTGCTCAGTCGCAAGTCGGTCCGCGCCTACGACGAGCGGCCGATCAGCGAGGAAGTGAAGGCCGAGATCATCGCAGCGGCTCTGCGCGCCCCAACAGCCGGCAACATGATGCTCTACTCGATTGTTGAGGTCAAAGACCAGAGTGCCAAAGACACGCTAGCCGTGACCTGCGACAATCAGCCCTTCATAGCCAAGGCGCCGCTGGTGCTGCTCTTCCTCGCCGACTGTCAGAGATGGTGGGACTACTTCAAAGTGTCGGGAGTTGAGGAACTGGCTCGGGCGAAGGGGGAGGCGCTCAGGAAGCCGCAGGAGGGCGATCTCTTGATAGCCTGTTGCGACGCCCTGATTGCGGCCGAGACCGCTGTGATCGCGGCGGAATCCCTCGGGGTAGGCTCGTGCTATATCGGCGACATCATGGAGAATTACGAAACCCACCGCGTGCTGTTCGATCTGCCGCCCTATGCTCTGCCCATCTGCCTAGTCTGCTTTGGCTACCCGACCAAGCAGCAGCAGGAGAGGCCCCTGACGCCGCGTTTCGATCAGAAGTTCATTGTGTTTGAGAACCGGTACAAGCGCCTTGGCAAGGACGAATTCGCCGAGATGTACCGCGAGCGGGAAGCGCGTCTGGCGGCAGGTGGAGATCATGGCCTGCACGGCATAGCCGCTGGCGCGGCCCCCGCCGCCAACGTCGGGCAACTCATGTACCTGCGGAAATTCAGTGCCGACTTCTCCAAAGAGATGACAAGGTCGGTCAGGGCGATGCTGGATACCTGGCGAAGGGGGTGATCGCCACGGCAATTGTGGAGACAATTGGGCTGACGCGCCGCTTTGGCCCCGTGGTCGCGGTCAACGACATGACGATCACGGTTGAGGCGGGGGAGGTATTCGGCGTGCTCGGTCCAAACGGCGCCGGCAAGACCACTGCCATCAAGATCCTGACCACCTTGCTGCCGCCCAGCTCCGGCAAAGCCAGCGTCGGGGGCTTTGACGTGGTCCATCAGGCATCGAAGGTGCGCCGGGTGATTGGCTATGTGCCTCAGATGCTATCGGCCGATGGGTCGCTCACGGGCTACGAGAACCTGCTGGTCTTTGCGAAGCTCTACGACCTTCCTCGGGAGGAGCGCCGGCAACGGGTGCACGCGGCTCTGGCCTTCATGGGTCTGGCGGATGCTGCCGACAAACTGGTGCGCTCTTATTCCGGCGGCATGATCCGGCGTCTGGAGATCGCCCAATCGGTGCTGCACCATCCCCGCATTCTGTTTCTCGATGAACCGACGGTGGGTCTGGATCCGGTGGCGCGCCAGGCGGTGTGGAACCACATCGGCGAACTGCGCAAGAATTACGGCACGACTATTATCCTGACCACCCATCTGATGGAAGAGGCCGACAGTCTGTGCAGCCGGGTGGCTATCATGCATCTGGGGAAGGTAGCCGCTCTCGGCACGCCGGCTGAGCTCAAAGCGGCGATCGGTGGACCTGAGATGAGTTTGGATGATGTCTTCATCCACTATGCTGGCGATACCCTGGAATCGGGAGGAACGTACCGCGATGTCTCAAGAGCCAGGCGGAAAGCCCGCCGAATTGGTTGAGCGGCCTGGGGCGGGCGCGGCCTCGGCCGCCCTCAAGCTGGAAACCGCTTCGCTGCCGGTTGCTGTCGCCCGTTTTGTCCAGAAGACGCTGATCATCGCGGAGCTCGAGGCCCGCAAGCTGCGGCACGATCCCACTGAGCTGGTGACCCGTGCGGTGCAGCCCGCGCTCTGGCTCTTGGTGTTCGGCGAAGTCTTCACGCGGGTGCGAGCCATTCCGACCGGCGGGGTCCGATACCTCGATTTCATGGCTCCCGGCATCTTGGCGCAGAGCGTGCTTTTCATAGCCATCTTCTACGGGATTGCGATCATCTGGGAGCGCGACCTCGGCATAGTGCAGAAGTTCCTGGTGAGCCCAACGCCCCGGGCCGCGCTGGTACTGGGCAAGGCCCTCTCCGCAAGCGTCCGCGGCCTCTCCCAGGTGCTGGTCGTCTATGCGCTGGCGCTCATCCTTAGGGTCCGCCTCAACTGGAATCCCGCGGCTCTAGTGGGGGTGCTGGTGGCGGTGATCCTGGGCGCAGCGTGCTTCTCCACGCTCTCGTTGGTCATTGCCTGCCTGGTCAAGACCCGCGAACGTTTCATGGGTATCGGCCAGGTGATGACGATGCCGCTCTTCTTTGCCAGCAACGCAATCTATCCTATCGCCATCATGCCCTCGTGGCTGCGCGCGATCGCCCACGTCAATCCGCTGACCTATGAAGTCAACGCCCTGCGAGGGCTGATGATCACTGGTGGAAGCCCAGGCCGCGTGCTGGCACTGGACTATGGCGTGCTCGTGGCAGCTACTATTCTACTGGTAAGTGTGGGCTCAGTGCTTTACCCGAGGGTGGCGCGGTAGGCTGGCGGCACCTGGCCGCGAGTCATTGCGCGGAGTTGATCTGGGGGCGGGCGCTTCCTGACTATGACACAGGGTAAGGAGGGCGGCATGGATCTGGTTGTCAAGAACGGCACGATAGTGACTGCAACCGAAACCTACCGGGCTGACATCGGCCTCGAGGGCGAGACCATCGCCCAGATCGGACGCGACCTTTCCGGCAAGGAGACCATAGACGCGGCCGGAATGCTGGTGATGCCCGGCGGCGTCGATCCTCACACCCACATGGAGCTGCCTTTCATGGGCAGTGTGTCCGCCGACGATTTCCGCACCGGCACCATCGCTGCGGCTTGCGGCGGCACCACCACGATCATTGATTTCGCGATGCAGGGGGCAGGCCAGACGCTACGCCAGGGTCTGGATGTCTGGCTTGAGAAAGCCCGGGGCAAAGCCTGCATCGACTACGGCATGCACATTGCCATCGGCGCGATGAACGACGAGCGCATGGCCGAGATGGGCGAGATGGTGAAGTTTGGAGTGCCCAGCTTCAAAATCTTCATGGCCTACAAGGGCAGCCTGATGGTGGATGATGAGACCTTGTTCCGGGCCCTACTCCGGGCCAAGGCAGTCGGCGGCCTGATCACGGTTCACGCCGAGAACGGCGATATCCTGAACTATCTGATTGCCAAGCACCTGGCGGAGGGTAAGAAGGAGCCCTTGTGGCACGCCCTCAGCCATCCACCCGAAGCCGAAGCCGAGGCGACCCATCGGGCGATAGTGATGGCCGGCATGACGCGCGCGCCGCTCTATGTGGTGCACATGAGCGCGGCCGATTCTCTCGAGGCCCTGAAGGCCGGACGGGCTAAGGGCTTCAAGGTCTATGGCGAGACCTGCCCGCAGTACCTCATGTTCTCGATGGAGAAATACGAGGAGCCCAACTTTGAAGGAGCCAAGTACGTGATGTCCCCGCCGCTCAGGCCTAAGGGCAACCAGGAAGCGCTTTGGATGGGGCTTGCGAGCGGCGACCTTCACTCCGTGGGCACCGACCACTGCCCCTTCAATTTCGTTGGCCAGAAAGACATGGGTAGGAACGATTTCTCGAAGATACCCAACGGCATGCCCGGAGTTGAAACGCGGCTGGCACTCCTGAACCATTTCGGAGTCAATGCCGGGCGGTTCTCGATCAATCGTCTCGTGGATCTCGTCTCCACAGGTCCGGCGCGCCTCTTCGGGCTCTTGCCGCGCAAGGGAACGATCAGCATAGGCGCCGACGCCGACCTCGTGATCTGGGATCCCAAGCGGGAGCACCGGCTCGCCAAGGAGAACCTCCACATGAATGTGGACTACAGCCCTTACAGCGACATCACGGTTAAGGGCTATCCCGCCCTGGTGCTCGCGCGGGGCAAGGTGATCGTTCGCGATAATCAATTCGTCGGAAAACCGGGGGCCGGCCAATTCCTCAAGCGGGATCCGATACGGTTATAGGGGGCACTTGGCGGGCGAGCTTGACTGGGGTGCTCGCTGGGCTATGATGAACGCGCGAAGTAGACTCCGGCGTGGTGAGGCCGGCTAGCGATCGAGAAGGAGGTCTCTCAATGCCTCGAATAGTCCGCGGTGCATTGCTGCAGGCGACCTACACCGGTGATCAGGAGTCCATGATCCGGAAGCATGAGGATTACGCCCGCAGCGCGGCCAAGCAGGGCGCCCGGATCATGTGTTTCCAAGAGCTCTTCAATGCTCCCTACTTCTGCCAGGAGCAGAACCCCAAATGGTACGACCTGGCCGAACCGGTTCCCGACGGGCCCACGGTCAAGCGGATGCAGAAGCTGGCTGCCGAGACCAACATGGTGCTCGTGGTGTCCTTGTACGAGCGCGAAGCCGCCGGTGTCTACTACAACACCGCTGCCGTGATTGATGCGGGTGGCGCATATCTAGGCAAGTACCGCAAGACTCATATCCCGCAAGTCGGTGGGTTCTGGGAGAAGTTCTACTTCCGCCCCGGCAATCTGGGCTATCCGGTTTTCGATACCGCGGTCGGCAAGGTCGGCGTCTATATTTGCTACGATCGTCACTTCCCCGAAGGCGCGCGAATGCTGGGGCTTCACGGAGCGGAGATCGTCTTTGTTCCTTCGGCCACCTCGCGCGGCCTGTCACAGCACCTGTGGCGAATCGAGCAGACCAGCCACGCCATCGCCAATGGCTACTTCGTTGGGACCATCAACCGGGTGGGGATTGAAAAGGACCTGGGGCCGAACGACTATTACGGGCAGAGTTACTTCTGCACACCGCGCGGCGAACTGGTGGGAGAGCCAGGGGACGCCTACAAAGAGGAACTGATTGTGCGGGATCTGGACCTGGACCTGATCCGGGAAGTGAGGAATACCTGGCAGTTCTATCGCGACCGGCGGCCGGAAGCTTACGGTGACCTCGTGGCTCCTTAGGTTCGCGGCTACCGGCCCGGCGGCCAGGCCGACTGCCTGGCGCTGCGCAGGGAGGAAACGATGGCCAACCTGAAGGT
>DATKKY010000064.1:0-2391 GCA_035542695.1 bacterium
GTCGGCGACGTGGATGAGATCGTTCAGAGTGGCGAGGCCAGCCAGACAGTCCGGATCGCTGAGGCGCTCCACGAGAAGAAGCTCGCTCAGATGGCGGACATGATCCAGTCCAAGATAACCCTGCCGCGGCTGGTGCTGATCTCGGGACCGTCGGGCTCGGGCAAGACCACTTTCTCCAAGCGGCTGGCCGTCCAGATGCGAGTCAATGGTCTTAAGAACATCACGCTCTCTCTGGACAACTACTTCCTCGACCGGGAGGAGACGCCCAAGGATGAGACCGGCGAGTATGATTTCGAAGCGCCGGAGGCGATAGACATCCAGCTGCTCAACACTCAGTTGCTCGAGGTGCTGGCCGGCAAGGAAGTCAATGTGCCGAGGTTCAGCTTCAAGGAAGGCCGCCGGATCGGCTATCGTAAGTTCAGGCTTGACCCCAGCGAGATTCTGATTCTCGAAGGGATTCACGCGCTGAATCCGATCCTGACCCCGTCGATCCCGTCGATCATGAAGTTCAAGGTTTACGTGAGCGCGCTATCGCAGCTCAACGTTGACAATCATAACCGGATTCCCACTACCGACATCCGGAAGCTGCGCCGGATCGTGCGCGATAATCTTTTCCGGGGTTACAAGGCACTCGATTCGCTGCTGACCTGGCAGTCGGTCCGGCGGGGCGAAGACCAGTACATCTTCCCATATCAGGAAGAGGCCGACGTGATGTTCAACTCGTCGCTGGTCTATGAGCTCTGCGTCTTGAAGGGCTATGCCGAGCGCCTGCTCTCGACCATCACCGATGAGGTGCCCGAGTACGCTGAGGCGAGACGGCTCTTGAGGTTCTTGTCCTACTTCCTTACCATCAAGGCCGAAGAGGTGCCGAGAAACTCGATCCTGAGGGAGTTCATCGGCGGGAGCTTGTTCAAGTACTGAAAGCACTGAGAGCACCGAGGTCCTGATCTCGTGGATGACCAACGCAAATCGCTCATCGTAGGCGGCGTCTACCTGGGCGACGTCACGCTGGCGCTTGCCGGTGTTGCTGCTGAGATTCCCCAGTTCGTGATGCACCTTGATATCGATGCCTTGGTCGGCGGGAATGGCGAAGCCAAGACCGTGGCCGGCGAGGTCGAGAAGGCCCTCGCAGGTGCGGCCGAGTCGGAAGCGCTCAGTACCAAGAAGCTGCCGGCGGGCCTCATCAAGTTGACCTTCGAGCGCGCTCTGGCCAAGGGCAAATTCCTGTCGGCAACGCGATGCCTGGAGATTCTGGGCGAGAAGGATGCCTACGTCGAACGCGAGATCAAGCGGGCGATCGGGCTCATAGGCGAGGGTAAGCTCAAGGAGGGCGCCGAGGCGCTCACCGTGGCAGCGAGTCTGGAATTGAATGAGGGCACGCCACTCTTCCACTACACGGGTCCGGCGCTGCACGAAGACTGCACCACGAGCCGCGAGAAGTGCGTCACCGCTGTGGGGGCCGACGAAGCCGTCTTGAGAGGGCTTCAGTACTTGTTGGGAGGAGAGAAGGCGGGGGAGGCGGTCGCGGGACTCTCACCCGAAGCGCGAAAGGGCATCCTGCCTCACGTGGTCTTGGCGCGCGATCCTGATGCTCCGGCATTTTACGAAGCCTGCAAGCAAGCCCATGCCGGCCTCGTCGAAATCGAGAAGACGGAGCTTGCGGCCCTGAGGGAGGACGTGAAGCGGGTTGCGGGGGCCATCAACCGGTTGGCGGAGGCAGGCGGCGGGGAGGACAAGGCGCTCCGGGCAGCGCAGAGCCTCAAGAAGGAATTCAGCGATGTGGAAAGCCTGATTGATGGTCTCCAGCTGACGCGGCTCCGCCGGAGGATCGAGCAGCTGATGGAATCGCGAGCCGACTTCGAGGTCGGCGGAAAGCCCGGCGAGAAGGGGAGGGGTGCCTTTGGCACGGCGGCCGATGAAGTGCTCAAGCTCGCCCAGGAACTCGAAGATAAGAAAGTCCTCGAAGGCATAGATGCCACGGAAGAGAAGATCCTCGCCACCCAGATCACGCTGCTTGGGCGGCCCGTCGCTTCGCACGAACATTGGCAGTACCTGAGGGAGCTCTCCTTCAAGTACCCGGTGAGTCCACTCGTTTGCTGCGTGAGGCGGATCAACGCCAAGTGGATGGTCGTTCCCGCTTGGGATAGCGCGCTCGCGCAGCTTCTCCTCAAGTAGGGGCACAGCACCGATTTCCCGCCGAAATCAGTAGGGTGTCACCTGATCTCACGGGTGGGTCAGCGCGATGCGGAACCCGCCATAGCCATACGAAGCCCCTGGGGAATAGCCGATCCGGCTAGCGCCCCGCGCATAGTAGGCGTCATGAGTCCACGAGCCCCCATGCACCACGCGGTCGGTCCCCGTAGCTGGCCCAACGGGATCTGTCACCTGGAC
>DATKKY010000065.1:0-3618 GCA_035542695.1 bacterium
CATCTACGACGATAAGGATTTCGAGGATGTGTTGGACATCTGCGACTCCACCTCCCCGTACGGCCTAACCGGGGCGATCTTCGCGACCGACCGGCGAGCGGTGTTGCTTGCCGAGGAGAAGCTGCGCCACGCCGCCGGCAATTTCTACATCAACGACAAGACTACGGGTGCGGTCGTGGGGCATCAGCCCTTCGGCGGCGCTCGGGCATCGGGGACCAACGATAAGGCGGGCTCGATCTACAACCTGCTCAGGTGGATCAGCGTGAGAACGATCAAGGAGTGTTTCAACACACCCCAGGATTACAGGTATCCGTTCTTGGCCAAGTGATCGGCAGTACTGCCGAAGTCAGCAAGTATTGCGCCCGCAACTCGCGTGGCGCGCGTGCGCTTGCTGGGCGCTGGGTGCGTTTGGCTGTTGCCTTTTTCGGTGCACAGGCTTACCTTACGGCTAACCCATCCGAGGCTCCGTTCGATCAATGCCTGATTGCGGTATCGCCGATTGGAGGCGAACCAGCACGAGCGGCGCCAGCACAAGAGAGCGACGACATGCCAGAATCAATCGACATAAGCAAGATCCGTAACATCGGGGTCATGGCCCACATCGACGCGGGCAAGACCACGGTCACCGAGCGAATGCTCTTCTTCACGGGCAAGAGCCACCGGATCGGGGAAGTGGACGATGGCGAGGCCACGATGGACTGGATGGTCCAGGAGCGCGAGCGCGGCATCACCATCACGGCCGCAGCCACCACCACCTACTGGAAGGATCATCGTATCAACATCATCGACACACCCGGCCACGTTGATTTCACGGCGGAGGTGGAGCGGTCACTCCGCGTCCTTGACGGCACCGTGGCGCTCTTCTGCGCTGTGGGCGGTGTGCAGCCCCAGTCGGAGACAGTCTGGCGGCAGGCCGAACGCTACCAGGTGCCGCGGCTGGCTTTCATCAACAAGATGGATCGCACGGGTGCGGACTTTGATGGGGTTGTCGCCGAGATCAGGGAGGAACTTGGGGCCAATGCCGTGCCCGTCGTGATTCCCATCGGCGTCGGCGATACCTTCCGGGGAATCATCGATCTGGTGGAGATGAAGGCGATCTACTTCGACGATGCTCCCGATGGCGTGATCCTCCGCAAGGAGCCAATCCCAAAGGATCTCTTGGCCCGGGCCCGCGAGGCCGAAGCCGTGATGATCGAGCGCATCAGCGAGCAGGACGACCACCTGATGGAAAAGTTCGTCAAGGGCGAGACGCCGGAGACGGTCGAGGTGGTTCGGGCGATGCGGAAGGCGACCATCGCGGGGCGCATCATCCCGGTGCTTTGCGGCGCGGCCTTCAAGAACAAGGGCGTCAGGCGCCTGCTCGATGCTGTAGTCGACCTCATGCCTTCGCCGGTCGATCTCCCGCCGGTGGTGGGCACGCACACCGAGACCGAGAAGGAGCTGGTAAGGCAACCCCGAACCGATGCTCCGCTCGCAGCGCTTGCCTTCAAGATTCAGGCGGACAAGCACATGGGGAAACTGACCTATGTGCGGGTCTATTCCGGTATCCTCAAGTCGGGCGACTTTGTTTACAACTCGAGCCGCGAGAAACGCCAGCGGATTGGGCGGCTCTTTGAGATGCACGCCAACAAGCAGCAGGCGATTGAAGAGCTGCCGGCAGGCAATGTCGGCGCGGTGGTGGGCCTTACGGATACTCACACCGGAGACACGATTTGCGAAGAAGCTCACCCGATTCTCTTGGAGTCAATAGAGTTCCCAACTCCGGTTGTCAGTGTGGCCGTCAAGCCTGAGACCAGAGCCGAGAGCGACAGGCTCGACAAGTCACTGGCGCGACTTGCCGAAGAGGATCCCACCTTCACGGTCCGATCCAACGCCGAGACTGGGGATGTCGTGATTTCGGGGATGGGTGAGTTGCACATTGAGATCATCACCGACCGCCTCCGCCGGGAATTCAACGTCGGCGTCAGCGTGGGGCGCCCCCAGGTGGCCTATCGCGAGACCATCATCGGTTCGGTGGAGCACGAGTACAAGCATGTCAAGCAGACCGGCGGCCACGGCCAGTACGCGCACATTGTGTTCCGCATAGAGCCAGCCGAGGCGGGGTCCGGCTTCCACTTCGTCAACGAGGTGCGCGAGGGGAGAATCCCCAATAACTATATCCCAGCGATTGAGCGCGGCATGATCGATGCCATGGCCGAGGGACCTTATGCCGGCTTCGCGATGGTGGACGTCAGAGCGACCTTGCTTGACGGCTCGTTCCACGAGGTGGATTCCTCGGACCAGGCCTTCCGGACCTGCGCATCGACCGGCTTCCGCGAGGCGTGCCGGCACGCTGGGCTCGAACTCCTGGAGCCCGTGATGAGCGTCGAGGTCTCAGCTCCCGAGGAGTATATCGGCGCCCTTACCGGAAGCCTCTGCTCCAAGCGCGGCAAGGTCACGACCCTCGAAACCAAGGGCAAGACCTGCATCCTCTCGGCCCGGGTACCGCTCGGCGAGATGTTCGGCTACGCGACTGAACTGAGGAGCCTGACCAGCGGACGTGGCGACTTCTCGATGCACTTCGAAAACTACGAGGCCGTGCCCTACGCGCTTGCCGAGGAAATAAGAGACGCCCGGCGCAAGTCCAAAGAGAGCTAGCCACCACACAACAACTCTGCCTGCGCATCGACAGTGACCTCGCTATGCGTTAGAATAACTGGATGAGTCCGCGCCGGTCGCGGCCGCGCCACGGGCACGCGCGCATGAGGCACGCCAATCCCACCGGGCCCACAGGACGGATCGCGCCGGCAGCTATCGAAAGGAAGACGCGTGGCGATTCCCGTACCCTCGGGCGTGAAGCACGTCCTGCGGACGCTCCGCTACCGCAACTATCGCCTCTTCTTCGGTGGCCAGGGCATCTCCTTGGTCGGCACCTGGATGCAAAGCATCGCGATGAGCTGGCTCATCTACCGCATCACGAATTCGGTCTTCCTCCTGGGCATGGTGAGTTTTCTCAGTCAGATCCCCACGTTCTTGTTCTCATCGGTCGCTGGGGTGCTCGCCGATCGACTGAACAAACGCCGGGTTTTGGTTGTAACTCAGACGTTGGCGATGGTGCAGGCCTTGATCCTCGCCGTGCTCGTACTCACCCATACAATTGCAGTTTGGCAGATCATAGTTCTGGGCATCTTCATGGGGCTCGTCAATGCCGTCGATGCGCCGACCCGCCAGGCGTTCGTCGTCGAGATGATCGAACGGCGCGAGGACCTCTCCAACGCGATTGCCCTGAACTCCGCGCTCTTCAACGGCGCTCGGCTCATCGGGCCGTCCATCGCCGGCGTTGTGATCGCCGCTGTCGGTGAGGGCTGGTGCTTCCTCCTCAATGGCCTGAGCTATATCGCCGTCATTGCCGCGCTCCTAGCTATGAGAATCGGTCGCAGGAGGATGGAAGCAAGCTCGCGCAACGTGTGGCACGAGACCAAGGAGGGGTTCGCTTATACCATGGGGCATGCGCCGATCCGGTCGGTGCTCTTGCTCTTGAGCGTGGTCAGCTTGGTTGGCATGCCCTACGCGGTCCTGATGCCGGTCTTCGCGAGGGACATTCTGCATGGAGGGCCGCACACGCTGGGGTTTCTGATG
>DATKKY010000066.1:0-2673 GCA_035542695.1 bacterium
CTTCCATTGAAGAAGATGCCATCGATGAAACCCGAGATCAGGCAATTCCTGATGATCGTGCCCGAGTCGCCGAAGACTATTTCAAAGCAGCGTGACTTGACCGTGCCCTGGGCAATGAACTGGCAATTGGTGTTGGCGGTATTCGTTGCCGCAGCCACCCGGATCATCGAGAGATACGCGCGGTCGGGGATGATCAGGCTGTCGATCCCCGCACCAGTCGCGTCCCCGTTGACGTAGATCACATGCTCGCGCGTGGTGTCAGCGATGCCTCCATTGTCAATCGTGAGCCTCCTCACCCGCGGGCTATCGCCGTTCATGATCAGGGCGCAGTAGACATTGGCATGCGTGCGGATGATGGTGCCGGTCTGGGATTCGCCCACCAGGGTGATCCTACCGGTCATATTCATCGGAAAAGTGTCACCGTTGGTGGCATCATAGAGGCCCGGGGCAACCAGCACAGTCATATTGGGCTGAGCAGCAGCCAGGGCATGAGTAATGGTCTTCAAGGGATGGGTGATGCAGCCCGTGCCGGTCTGGTCGTTGCCCGAAGCCGCATTGACGTGGATTGTAGTGAATGCGATCCTGACCACGCAGGAATCGGCTATGCTCGGCTCCTCCTGCGAGACCGCCTTGATTTGGACAACCGGCTCCACTGGGACCGCCTCAGGGGCAGTGAAAGTGGTCGGGTTGGTCTGCGTGACCGTGCCCGTAGTGACCTGGCCGCCGAAAGCTCCGTTGACATACCAGTCAACGGCTTTGCTATCGCCCCCGTGCACGGTGGCCGTTACCCGGACCGTGTTGCAGACCTCGCAAGCGGTCGAGTCTACCGAGAGCTCGAGGGCCGTAACGGGCTTGGGGGATGAGCTGGAGCTGCAGCCTGCCAGATTGAGCGCCACAGCTAAAAGCAGAACACTGACGCAAAAAGCCTGATTCATAGACACGGTTACCCTCCCATGGTCTGCCGGCACTCCACAGTCCTCACTCCTACAGCACCTTGCCGAGGTAATCAAGCCAAATCCCGATGTGCCTCGTGCGCTGCCTGCTGGGCCATCCGCTGGTCATGCTGCACCGGCGCATAAAGTGCGTTTCACCCGGCCGGGACCTGCGCCCGGACGGCCATGCAGGGGCGGCCTTTCGCCGATTGACAACTGCCTCTTCCGGTGATAGCATCAGGTTTCGCGCACTACTGATTCGAGGGGCCCATTCGCTTAGCCCGGTGGGCTTGATTCCGACAGCGTTTGCCCGAGGAGGTCGAGATGCCCGGCAAGTACCAGTTTTCCCTGTCTCCAAGTGAGCTCCCCCTCAAGTGGTACAACATCATTCCCGATCTACCGGAGCCGCTTCCGCCCCCGATTGGCGAGAAGCAGCTTCAGAATCTCCCCAAGATGATGATCAAGACCTGCCTTGGGCAGGAGTTCTCAACCGAACGGTGGATTGACATCCCCGACGGCATCCTGGAGCTCTTCGAGCGGGCAGGCCGGCCGCGGCCGCTCTTCCGGGCCAAGGCCCTGGAGGAGGCCCTCGGCACTCCGGCCAAGATGTACTACAAGAGCGAATTCTACAGCCCCACGGGGAGCCACAAGGTGAACACCGCGCTGGCACAGGTCTATTACGCCAAGCAGGAAGGCTTCGAGCGCCTGACTACGGAGACCGGCGCTGGGCAGTGGGGAACCGCGTTGTCCTATGCCGCAGCGATGGTCGGCCTCAAGTGCACCGTCTACTGGGTGCGCGCGGTCTATCGGTGGAAGGAATCGCGGCGCAACTTCATGAACCTCTATGGCTCCGAGGTTTTTGCGTCGCCCAGTCCCAAGACCAAAGTCGGGAAGGCGCTCTTCGACAAGAATCCGGACCATCCCGGGTCGCTCTCGATTGCAATCTCAGAGGGGCTCGAGGATGCCGAGCGTGATCCCAAGGCGGTGTACTCCCTTGGATCGGTCCTGAACCACGTGATCATGCACCAGTCGGTGATCGGGCTGGAGACCCAGAAGCAGTTTGAGAAGGCGGGAGACTATCCCGATGTCGTGATCTCCTGCCTGGGCGGAGGCAGCAACTTCGGCGGCTTTGCCATGCCCTTCATGGGAGACGTCCTCAAGAAGGGCAAGAAGATCAAGTTCATTGCGGCCCAGAGCCAGGCGGCACCCAATCTCCAAGGCGAGTACAAGTATGACTATGCCGACCACGGAGAGCTGACGCCGCAGCTCAAGATGTACACGCTTGGCCACCAGGCAGACTTCCCGCCGGTCAAGGGCGACGGCCTCCGGTACCACGGCTGCTCGCCCATCATAAGTCTGCTCCGGCACCTCGGCTATATTGACACTGTGGCCTATCCCAAGGACGAGAAGTACGTGTTCGAGGCTGCCGAGAGGTTCGTGCGGGCTGAGGGGTTCCTGCCGGCGCCCGAGTCGGCCTACAGCATCGCTGCGGCGATTGACGAGGCCAACCGGTGCAAGAAGACCGGTGAGAAGAAAGTGATCGCCTTCAACATCAGCGGCCACGGCTTCATGGACATGGTTGGCTACGATGAGGTGCTGCATCTGGCCGAGAGGACGCCCATCAAGGAGAAGGTGATTGCAGGAGGGTAGCGCGGGCAGCCCTCCCGGCGATGAGAGTATTCAGGATCAGGAACCACGCCGAGTACACCCTCCATATGGCCAAGATGCGGGGCGAGCTCGC
>DATKKY010000067.1:0-9509 GCA_035542695.1 bacterium
CCTCGCTCGCCTCCTGCTGGAAGAAGCCGTACACGTCACTTGCCGATCGTTTGCCGACCGAGTTGCTGTTGATGCTTCGGCGTTCGAAGCCAGCACCCCAGGAGGTCGCCTCCTCGTCTCCGTGCCTCCTGTAGCCTTCCAACTGAAGCCCATCCTGGGTCCCAGCGTGCCGGTAAACGCTGCGGCCGTAGATAGTGCTCTCCGAGACATAGACCTCGTTGGAGGTTGAATGGTAGTAGTCGGCAGTGAAACCCTGATCACCGGAAGCCTTCAAGGAGAGCCGGTAGAATCTTCGCCGGTCCTTCTGGAGTCCCGGAAAAGAACCCGGCACTTCGGTGTTTCCATTGTAGGTGAAACCAACCCCCTCCAACTTCAAGGCCGCAGCCAAATCCGCGGACACCTTGCCATAGTACTTGTCTCCGCGATAGGCGCTGTTGGTAATCCATCCAGCCGACTTGGAGTAGTCATAGGCCCCGAGCACGCCGACTTTGCCTGCTATCGGCCGCCGCAGGCTGACATCGGCAGCCTTGGAAGCGAAGCTGGCTGTCCGCCAGGTTATCTGGCTTGACGGGATAGCGCCCATGGCATCCATGGAGACCACGTTGACCGCCCCGCTGATCGCACCTGAACCATAGAGAGCCGAGCCGCCTCCTTTCATGGCCTCGACGCGGCTGGTGCCAGCCATCGGGAGCCAGTTGAGGTCTATGGTCGAGATCTGGGGATCAGCAAGCGGCACACCATCAAGCAGATAGATCACCTCGCTGGAGTTGCCGCCTCTGAGACTCATGGTCTCGAGCGAACCGTAGGAACCATAGTGGGTAACGGCGATGCCCGGATCGGCTGCCAGGCCCTCAGCGACCGTAGACGATGCCAGCTCGGCCAGATCGGCGCTGGTCGCAACCGCCACATTGGTGAGGTCGGAAGGATGCTTCGCTGGCAGGCGGCTGGCGGTCACCAGAATTTCCGGAACCGCATAGGTCTTGAGCGAATCCTCCGTCGCACGGGCAGCCATTGTGGTGTCAGCCGTATCTTGCCCGACTGAGATAGCCGGCACGAGCCATGGACCGGCAATCGCCAGGCTCGCCACGGCGACCACTGCCTGCCAACACTTCCTCATACTTGCTGACTTCGGTGCTCGCGACATAGGGCCTCCCGTATCAAGAGATAAGCTCATGGCCTCGGAGGGCTACCCCTCGAAATCCTGTCCCCGATCGCCCAGCGTTTGTTGGCTACCAGTACCGCCACAGCCCCAAAGATCATCGCGTTGGTCGCCACATGAATCGCTGCGAAGGGGACGCCGGCAAACATCACAACTAAGGGGTCCCGCCACTTGCCGATAGAAACCGCCACTCCGTAATTGGTAACCGCATCGTAGCAAAAGGTCAGCACTGCGCCCGCAGCCATGGCGAGGACGCGAAATCCAGTCCGGAAGCCCTGGCCGCTACGCAGGAGACAGCCGGCAGCGCCCATCACAGCCATGCCTGCGATCTGGCTGGCAAGCACTGGCGGCGGCGCAGGACCGAGCGGGTTCAACAAGGACAAGAGAAGCATCGCTGTCCCCCCGACCAGGCCTCCCCGCGCCCATCCAAGCAGCAAACCGGAGAAGAAGCTGACGGCCGATATGCCCTCGACGTTGGGAACAGGCGCCAGCAGAATCCCAATCGACACCGCTAGCGCCACGAGGACAGCGATTGTGGCAACGCCGCGCCGCATACGAACAAACCCAGCCGTGGGGATGCGAGCTGGGTCCTATCGTCACCTCCCCTCGAAGGCAATGAGCAAGTTCGGTGTGGGCAGGTCTCCTGGCTCTCGGGTCATCCTACCGCCCGCGCCTTCCCGGGTCGCCCCAGTGGCTCCTCGCGGGTTTCGTCGCCGATTACAGTGGCGGGGCCGCGCTCAAGCGCTTCCCTATTAAGCCTTGCGGCACCCACACTCCTCTATTTGCCTGAATACTTGCACGGGGAGGATCCAGATGTCAAGCGATTTGACAGGTGATCGCGAGGCTGGCCAGGTGCTCAGTAGGAGCGAGCGCGGCGCAACTCGTCGATCGTGGAGTAAGGCACAGTGCAGCTGCCCAAGAGCAGGTTGCCGTCCCTGCGGCCATGGGTGTCGGAGCCACCGGTCGCGACCAGCCCCATCTTGTCGGCCAGCTGTTGATAGTGAGCGACGCTCCGCTCGTTGTGCTTGGGATGGAATACTTCCAACGCCCGCATCCCGCAAGTCATGAATTCGGTGATCAGATCATCTCGCCGCAGCGTTCCAGGATGAGCAATCGCTCCGACCCCACCGGCCTCGGCGATCAACTGGAAAGCCAGATTGGGCTTCAGTTGGTACTTGGGAACGTAGGCCGGTGAATCGAACCCGATGTACTTCCGGAAGGCTTCTTCATAGGATTCGACGAACCCGCTCCTCAGGAGCGCCTCCGCCACATGGGGCCTGCCGACCGAGCCGCCATTGGCGATCTCAAGCACCAGGTCAGGGTCAAGGGCGAGCCCCATCCCCCTCAACCGCTCGACCATATCGAGACCGCGCCTCAGGCGGGCGTCCCGGAAGAGCTTGAGATAGCTCAACAGGTTCTCGTTCTTAAGATCGATCATGAACCCGAGCACATGAACGTCGGTCTTGCTGTCGGAGGTGCTCAGTTCGACCGCGGCCACCACCTCGAACCCGCTCGAGCCAGCCGCCTCCATGGCGACAGCCGCCCCACCGATCTCGTCATGATCGGCAATGCCTATTCCGGCGAGCCCGCGCTTCTGAGCTTCGCGAACCATCTCCTCGGGAGTCATATCCCCATCGGAAAAGGTCGTGTGAACGTGAAGATCAACCCTGCCGTCATTCGATGTCATTTGGTCCTTCGCAGTTCCTCCAGACGAACCTGCGCGTCACGGAAGCCGGGGTCCGTCTTGCAGATCTCGGTGTAATGCTCGACAGCCTCGTCAATCGAGCCGAGCTTCTCGTAGGCCATAGCTAGATTATAACGAAGCCCGAGGTATTCCGCCTGGGAATAGCCTTCGATCTCGAGACCCGCTGAGAGCTCCTGTATGGCCAGCTCTATGTCGTTACGCTCCATGAAGCAACGGCCGGCCATCTCAATGCTCCTGAGTTTCAACTCGGGCTGCCGCTGGGCAACGCTGAACTCGGCAAGAGCTTCATCGGTAAGCCCCATGTCAAGGTAAGCCATCCCGAGGTCATAGTGGCTCTGGTAGTCCTCCTCGCCTATCGCCCGCTGAACCTCGTCCTTGAAGCTCCGGAGCACATCATCGATCTTGATGGGAACGTGATGAGCAAGGCCGATCCGTTTGTGGACTATTTCGACCCGGTCGGTGCCCTCCCCTTCGACCTGAGCCTCAGCAGCCGAGTCGCTGCCGCCACCCTTGATCTCCTGCGCCTTCAGCCTGAGGGCAGCCGCTTTCTCCTGGTCACCCTTCTGGGCATGTATCTCGCTGGCGGCCAAGAGCTCGCTCCGGGCTTCATCCATCATCCCTAGGTTGGAATACACATCCGCCAGCTGCTCTCTCACCTTGACGCGCGCAGGAGCCGCCTCGATAACCTGCTTGAGGATCTCGGAAGCCCTCACTAGGTCATGGGTCGCGATCAGTCTCTCGGCAAACTCCAAGAAATACGCTGCCGCCTCGCTCGCGAAGCCCTGGTCCTGGTAAAGCTGGGCCATAAGGAAGCTGACGTCGGCGCAGTTGGGGTCCATCCGCGTCATCTTCCGGCAGACCGCTATTGCGTTGCTATACAGACCCTCGCTTCGATAGGCTTTGACAGCCTCGCGATACTGCTGGAAAGCTTCGTCCTTCTCGCCCTTCTTGTAACAGACATCGCCCATCAGGTTGAAGACATTGGGGTCAACGGCGTCACCCTTAAGCAGCTTTCGATACTCCTCGAGCGCTAGATCGAGGTCGCCGCTCTGGACATACTCGTGAGCGCGTTTCCTGATTTCGAGAATCTGGGACAACTCCGCACTCCCTACTGGCCGCTGTCGGCTTGAAGCGTCGACTTGACATGGGAAAGAATCGGCGCCAAGCCTGTGGTCACCTTCTCGAGATCCGCCAGGACTCTCTCCCTGGTCCTGGCGCGCCAGCCTATATCCTCTATCGATGCCAGGTTGATAAGCACATTCATGGCGGCCCCTTCGGCGCAGGCCATGCACATCAGCGATGCCATGCCCGCATCCGACAGCGAGGCCTGGTTGCCCCGCGAGGCCACCGCGTCGATCAGACTGACCAGCTTCGCACACTCTTCAAGGGTCGCGAGCGGCACTGCCGCTGCTTGCTTGAAGGCCTCCTGCATCGCCTGGTGCCTCTGGGCCTTCTGGTCGTCGCTCAAGCGAGGCATTTTCATCGCCTTGATCACCCGGTCGAAAGCCTCAGCGTCCTCCGTCACCCTGGATTTCAGGACCTCCATGTGGCTGCGCGCCCTGGTCCTCACGTCCTCCATCTCCGCCGCTCGGTCCCGGTGCTTCTTGCTCGAAAGCGTGAGTTGGGCCACCATCCCGGCCAGAGCAGCCGCAAGGCTGCCCGCAAGGGCCGCAACACTGCCGCCACCAGGGGTCGGGGTGCTTTCAAACACAGCGTCCACAAAGGCAGGCCACCCGCCTGTGGAGGCCGCGCCGGCTGCAGCTATCTTCTCCTGGAGGCGGCTCTCAAGAATCTGAGCAGGCGTGAAGTTCTCAAGCCTCAAGAAGTAGTCCGCCGAATCCAGCAGCGCCTGTTGGGGCACCAGCCCTACAATCTCGCTGCCGACCACGTTGACGCCGTAGCGCTCCGCCTCCAGACGCACGAGCTCAAATGCCCGATGGATCGGAGTCTTCTCGTAATTGACCAAATTCATCGACACCTGGGTGATGCCTCGCTGCTTGATCTCAAAGCCAAGGGCCTTGGCATACCGCAGCCCGCCACTTCTGCCGCGCACTGCCTTGGCGATCCGCTTGGCAATCGTGATATCGTCCGTAGCCAGGTTGACGTTGAAGGCGACCAAGGGCATCCGCGCTCCCACCGCAGTGGCGCCGGCGCTTTCGTGGATTCTCGCTTCGCCGAAGTCAGGCTTGCGGTCGGGATTGGTTGCGATCTCATCCCTTATGCCCTCGAACTCGCCCTTCCTCACGTGGGCGAGATCCTCCCTGTCCTGCCGAGTGGCGGCAGACTCGTAAAGATAGACCGGAATGTGATATGTCCGGGCGATCTTCTCCCCCACGCGCCGCGCGATCTCGACGCATTCAGCCATGGTGACACCCATAATGGGCACGAATGGGACGACGTCGGTCGCCCCCATTCTGGGGTGCTCCCCCTTATGATTCCTCAAGTCTATTAATTCGGCTGCTTTGCCCACTGCCTTGAGTGCGGCGTCCTCAACGGCTAGCGGGCTCCCAATGAAGGTGACCACCGACCGGTTGTGGTCCCGATCCAATTCAACATCAAGCACCAAGGTTTCGGGCACGCTAGCAATCTCGGCGACTATCGCGTCAACGACGTGCCTGCGTCTGCCTTCGCTGAAGTTGGGAACGCACTGCACAATCTTCTTCATCAGGCATCCTCCTTGGTGTCTCTGACGTGGACTAGGCGTCCGGACTTGATGACCATCTTGGGAGCTGCCCCGGCCAGGTGATAAGGAATGTGCCTGAAGTCCGGGATATCGAAGACGGCCAGGTCGGCCTGTTTGCCGCGAGCCAGGCTTCCGATCGTACGCTCGCGGTCCAGCGCCTTCGCCGCCGTCCGAGTGATTGCCAGTATGGCCTCGGCGGGCGTCATCTTCATGCAGGAGCATGCAAGGCTTGCGACCACGGGCAGAGCATGGACCATCGAGCTCCCCGGGTTGAAATCGGTGGCCAAGGCAACGTCCAGACCCATCGCCAGCATGTCACGGGCTGGGGCAAATGTAAGGTTTCCAAGGCTCAGAGCGACTCCAGGCAGGAGCACCCCAACGGCACCGGCTGCCCTCATTGCTCGAAGACCCTCGGGGCTTGCGTGGACCAGATGCTCGGCACTGATCGCGCCCACCCGAGCCGCGACTTCCGCGCCTCCCGACGGCACGAATTCGTCCGCGTGGATCTTGGGCCTCATGCCGTGGGCCTTGGCTGCAAGGAGAATCCGCTCCGACTCTGCGGGGCTGAAGACCCCCCGCTCGCAGAAGACATCGCAGAACTCGGCAAGCTTGCCCTCGGCGACCGCTGGGATCATCTCCTCAACCACAAGATCGACATAGTCGCCGCGCCGGTCCAGGTAGTCATCCGGTACTTCGTGCGCTCCCAGAAAAGTAGGCACTATCTCGGCCGGAGCCACGGCGGCGAGCCGTTTTATCGCGCGCAGCATCTTGAGTTCGGCTTCGAGGCTCAAGCCGTACCCGCTCTTCACCTCCACAGTGGTCGTGCCCCAAGCGACCATCGCCCGAACGTGCTTGAGTCCGGCCTCGACGAGATCGTCCTCGGAGGCTTCGCGTACTGCCCGTACCGTGGACCGTATCCCACCACCACTTGCTGCGATCTCCATGTAGGTCTTGCCTTTGAGCCGCATCTCATACTCGCGTTCGCGCGAGCCGACAAACACGGCGTGGGTGTGGGCATCGACCAGTCCGGGAAGCACCACCAGGCCGCTTCCGTCGATCCGCCGGCGAGCCGCCAGTCCAGAGGCCACGAAATCGCGCTGGGCACCCACCCAGGCAACCCGGCCTTCTGTAACCGCAACACAACCCTGGTCGATTAGGCCAAGAAGCCGGGCGGCATCGTCATCCGAAGCTGCCAGATCCGGTTCGCAGGTGACCAGCTGGTGCACATTCTCTATGGAGAAGTCACAAGTAACAGGCAATTCCGCACCCCGCCTATAACATCGGGATCTTGACCCCGCGCTGGCGAGCAATTTCGATCGCTTTCTCGTACCCAGCGTCGGCGTGTCTGGCTACACCAAGGCCAGGGTCCACCGTCAGCACCCTTGCGAGACGCTTGTCAGCGGCATCAGTGCCGTCAGCCACGATCACCATGCCTGCGTGGATCGAGTTGCCGATCCCCACACCACCGCCGTGGTGTACCGATACCCAGGTCGCCCCTGAAACTGCGTTCAGCAGGGCATTCAAGACCGGCCAGTCGGCGATCGCGTCACTGCCGTCCCGCATCCCCTCAGTCTCCCGGTTGGGGGAGGCGACGGAGCCGCTATCGAGATGGTCCCTGCCGATTACGATGGGCGCCGCGAGATCGCCGCTGGCGACCATCCGGTTGATGCGCCGACCGAACCGCGCCCGCTCGCCGTAGCCCAGCCAGCATATTCTCGAGGGCAGGCCTTGGAACTTCACCCGTTCCCGGGCCAGCTTGATCCAGCGCGCCAGCGCCTTGTCTTCCGGGAATTCATCGAGCACGGCATCGTCAGTCTTGTAGATATCTTCCGGCTCCCCCGAAAGGGCAGCCCATCTGAAGGGCCCCTTGCCCTCGCAGAACATGGGTCTGATGTACTGGGCTACGAACCCCGGAATCAGGAAGGCGTCTTCCACGCCGGCCTTCTTAGCCTCCCCGCGGATATTGTTGCCGTAGTCGAAAACAATCGCCCCCTTGGCTTTGAAGCCGAGCATGGCGCGGACGTGGGTTGCTATCGCCCGCGTGGACCGGGCGACGTACTCCCGCGGATCGCGCCGGCGCAACTCGAGGGCGGCCTCAAGCGTCATGCCGTTGGGAACGTAGCCTGCTAGCGGATCATGGGCCGACGTTTGATCGGTGACCACGTCCGGTACTATGTTCCTTGAGAGGAGCTCAGGATGGACATCGGCGGCATTGCCCACCAGGCCGATGGAGAGTGGCATCTTCTTGGCGCAGGCATCCCTGGCCAGCCCGATCGCCTTGTCCAGGCTCTCGGTCATCGTGTCGCAATAGCCGGTCTTCACCCGGCGTTCGATCCGGGACCGATCCACTTCCACATCTAGACAGACACCTTCGTTCATGGTAACCGCGAGCGGCTGGGCACCACCCATACCACCCATACCCGCCGTCAACACCAGTTTGCCGGCCAGCGAGGCGCCGAAGTGCTGGCGAGCCAGCTCTGCCAAGGTCTCGTAAGTGCCCTGAAGAATGCCCTGGGTGCCTATGTAGATCCAGCTGCCTGCCGTCATCTGCCCATACATGATCAGGCCCTTCTTTTCCAGCTCCCAAAACTTGTCCCAAGTCGCCCAGGCAGGCACAAGCAGCGAATTAGCAATCAAAACCCGTGGCGCATCCTCAGTGGTTTGGAAAACGGCAACCGGTTTACCCGACTGCACTATCAGGGTCTCATCGGCTTCGAGCTGTCGCAAGGCCTCTACGATTGCCTCGAAGCATTCCCAGTTACGGGCCGCTTTCCCGCAGCCCCCGTAAACCACAAGGTCGGCGGGCCGCTCCGCCACCTCGGGGTCAACGTTGTTCATCAGCATGCGCATCGCGGCCTCCTGCTGCCAACCCTTGCAGCTCAAGGCCGTGCCCCTCGGGGCTCTTATCGCGGTCTTCTTGCTGGACCCTCTCAAACCTCGCACCTCCAACTGAGGCCTTAGGCGCCTCCCTGGGCCCGGCCACGGCCGGACCTACGGTCTGTCATTCATCACGTCCTTGACCTTCTTCATAGCGCAATACTCGCCGCACATCGTGCAGAGATTCACATCCCCGGGCTTAGAGCTCTGCCGGAGCGCACGCGCCCGTTCCGGCGCAAGAGCAAGCTCCAGCATGCGTACCCAGTCCAGAGACTTGCGCGCGGCTGACATCTTGCGGTCCCACTCGATCGCACCCGGAACACCCTTGGCGATGTCACCCGCATGGGCAGCGATCCTGGAAGCCACCACCCCGTCGGTGACGTCACTTACGTCCGGAAGCCGCAGGTGCTCCGAAGGAGTCACGTAGCACAGGAAATCGGCACCGGCGGCCGCCGCGATCGCTCCACCGATCGCGCCAGCAATATGATCATAGCCGGCGCTGACATCGGTCACCAGCGGCCCCAACACATAGAAGGGTGCGCCGCGGCAGATCTTCTTCTCTAGAAGCACGTTGGCCTCGATCTCGTTCAAGGGCACGTGGCCTGGACCCTCGACCATCACCTGCACTCCCGCCCGCCGGGCCCGCTCAACCAGTTCACCTATTACCACCAATTCACTTACCTGGAGGATGTCGGTGGCGTCGGCCAGCGAGCCAGGGCGCAGCCCGTCTCCCAGGCTGAGCGTCCCATCATATTCCCGCGCAAGCTCCAGCAGCCTATCGTAGTGGGCATAAAGTGGATTCTCGCGCTTGTTGTAGTGCATCCACTCAAGCATGAAGGACCCACCCCGGCTGACGATGTCGGTCAATCGGCCGCACTCTCTCAGCCTTTCAATTGTCGCTTGCGTCACTCCACAATGGAGGGTCAGGAAATCGACGCCGGCGGTGAGGTGGTTCTCGATCGCCGCGAAAATCTCGTCCTCGGTCATCTCCACCATCGCCCGCTTGGATCTGACGGCGCCAATGGCAGCCTCGTAGATGGGAACCGTTCCCAAAGGCACCGCGGACTTCTCAAGTATAGCGCTCC